>NZ_JBSIPA010000161.1:0-12818 GCF_053574605.1 Caballeronia sp. M23-90
TCCCTCGGCTTCGGCGCCGTTCAAGGCAACACGAAGGGCGCGTTCGGTCGATGAAGCCGCGCGGGTCGTGCCGCCAATGCCAACCACGAGCGGGCGGCGAAATTCGAAGCTCTTCAACGAAATACTCCCAGTAGTGCGGCGGGACTGCGCCTGTGCATACGAACGCAGCAGATTATTAAAACATTTTAACGACCGATTTTCCCTGATGGAACCGAGCTTTGCTTGAATCGATATCCGTTTTACGTATTTCGGCGCACATTTCTCGCCCGGAAAGCCGCGCCGCAAGGCGCTCATATGCTTAAGTAATTAGCCCTTCGCAATTGATTATTAAGGCGGCGGCGCAGGTTACGTTAAACTTTCGCCTCTCCAGAACCAGGGATGAACGGCGGCCGGCTTGCCCGAGCGATGTTGCTCAACGGGGAGTTCGTCGCTTTTTTTCGTTTACATGATCGAAATTCGCAATCTGTCGCAGCGTTTCGCGGGGCCACGAGGCTGGATCGAAGCGTTGCATAACGTCAATCTGACGATACCGCCGGGCGAAGTGTTCGGCATCATCGGGCGCAGCGGCGCCGGTAAAAGTACGCTGGTACGCACCATCAACCTGCTGACACGGCCTAGCGAAGGCAGCGTGATCGTGGACGGCCACGACCTCACCACGCTCTCTGCCGCGCAGTTGCGTACGGCTCGCCGCGACATCGGCATGATTTTCCAGCATTTCAACTTGCTGTCGTCGCGGACCGTGTTCGACAACGTCGCGCTGCCGCTCGAACTCGCCGGCATGAAGCGCGGCGAGATCGAGGCGACCGTGCTGCCGTTGCTGGATCTGGTCGGCCTGACCACACAGAAGGACCGCTATCCGTCGCAGATCAGCGGCGGCCAGAAGCAGCGCGTGGGTATCGCCCGGGCGCTGGCGAGCAAGCCCAAGGTGCTGCTATCGGATGAAGCCACTTCCGCGCTCGACCCTGAAACAACCCGCTCGATTCTCGATCTGCTGCGCAAGATCAACAAGGAACTTGGTCTCACCATCGTCCTGATCACGCACCAGATGGATGTGATCAAGCAGGTCTGCGATCGCGTCGCCGTGCTCGATGCCGGCCGTGTGGTCGAAGAAGGCAACGTGGTCGAAGTCTTCATGCAGCCGCATCACGAAGTCACGCGTGCATTGATCGGCGATGTCATCGCGCACGAATTGCCGCCCGCGTTGAAAGCGCGTGTAACCGAGCGCCTGAAGACTGGCGGTCATTTGCTGCGCCTGGCCTTCACGGGGTCCGGCGTGGATCAGCCGATTCTCTCCGAGACCATCCGCCGCTTCGAGCTGGATTTCAACATCCTGCACGGGCAGATCGATGAGATCCAGGGCCAGGCGTTCGGTTCGCTGGCCGTGCTCGCGGGCGGCCAGCCGGTGAACGTCGCCGAGGCGATAGCGTACTTGCGTGAACAGGGTGTGGTGGTGGAGGAGATGTCTCATGTTGAGTGAAATGTTCGATATGTTCGTCCAGTCGTTCTGGGAAACGCTCGTGATGGTGGGCATTTCCGGGCTGGTCGGCGCAGCGCTGGGCTTGCCGCTCGGCGTGCTGCTTTACCTTACTGACCGCGACGGCGTGCTGCGCAATCTCGGCGTGAATCGCGTCATGGGCGGCGTTGTGAATGCAGTGCGTTCGACACCGTTTATCATCCTGCTTGTTGCGGTGATTCCGTTCACGCGGCTGGTGGTGGGGTCGTCCATTGGCACCATGGCGGCCGTTGTGCCGCTGACCATCGCGGCTGCACCGTTCGTTGCGCGCCTTGTCGAAACCGCGCTGCGCGAAGTCGATCGCGGCCTGATCGAAGCAGCACAGGCCATGGGCGCCACGACAAGCCAGATCGTGTTCAAGGTGTTGTTGCCGGAATCGTTGCCGGGCGTGGTCGCGGGTTTGACCATCACGTTCGTGTCACTGGTCGGCTATTCGGCGATGGCCGGCGCGATTGGTGGCGGCGGTCTCGGCGACCTCGGGATTCGTTATGGTTATCAGCGCTTCCTGCCGGAAGTGATGCTGACCGTGGTCGTGATCCTGATCGTGTTCGTGCAACTGGTGCAGTCATTTGGCGACTGGCTTGTGCGTCGTCTCAGTCATAAATAAATTTTTATAGAAAGCTCAGGGGTTAGTCATGCAACGTCGATTCATTTTCAAGCTGGCCGCCGTGATCGGCGCAGCGGCACTGTTCACCAACGTCGCCCAGGCCGACGAAACCATCAAGGTCGGTGTAACCGGCGGCCCGCATGCGCAGGTCATGGAAGTGGTCAAGAAAGTCGCCGCGAAGAACGGCTTGAACATCAAGATCGTGGAGTTCGCGGACTACGTGCAGCCGAACGCGGCCCTGGCTTCGGGCGATCTCGATGCCAACAGCTATCAGCACGCGCCGTATCTCGACGCGCAAGTGAAGGACCGCGGTTACAAGATCATCAAGATCGCCGATACCGTCACGTTCCCGATGGGCATCTATTCGAAGAAGTACAAGTCGCTGGCGGCGTTGCCTGCAGGCGCGCGCATCGCGGTGCCGAACGATCCGACCAACGGCGGCCGCGCGTTGTTGCTGCTGCAGAAAAACGGCCTGCTGAAATTGCGCGCCGATGCGGGTCTGAAAGCAACGCCGCTCGATATTGTCGAGAATCCCAGGAAGCTGAAGATCGTCGAACTCGATGCCGCGCAGATCCCGCGTTCGCTCGCCGACGTGGACGCGGCCGCGATCAACACGAACTTCGCGATGGAAGCCGGTTTGAAGCCGAAGCAGGACGCGATTGCGATTGAAGATCCGAACGGCCCCTATTCGAACATCATCGCCATTCGCGCCGCCGACAAGGACAAGCCTTGGGTTGCGAAGCTGGTTGCCGCGTATCACTCGGCGGCAGTCAAGCAGTTTATCGAAGGGAAGTATGCCGGTGCGGTGATCGCTGCCTGGTAACTGGACATTCCGTCGTGGAAAAAAACGCGCTCTCTCCCGAAAGGGTCAGGGCGCGTTGTACTTCTGGGTCGCTCCGAGGGTAAACGCCGAGATTTTTCGAGGCCGTCAGAAAGCAGGCAGAAGGCTTGGACTTCTTATACTGGCCGCACATTAGAACAAGATACCGGCTTGGTACTGAAGAAGGAGACGCTTCGCATGATGTTGTTTCGCCGCCTGTTCACGTCAGCTTGCATGGCTGCGCTGCTTTGCGCCGCGACGTCCGCGCACGCGGAGAAGCTGACGCTCATGGCGGGCGGCACCTCCAAGATCGTCTATCTGCCGCTGGTTCTTGCCTCGCAACTCGGCTACTTCAAGGACGAAGGCCTCGATTTCGAAATCATCTCGCAACCGGCCGGCGTCGATACCGCGACGGAACTGCTGGCGGGCGCGATCCAGGGCGCGGTGGGTTTTTACGATCACACCATCGACCTGCAGAGCCGCGGCAAGGAAGTCGAAGCGCTGGTCGTGTTCAACAAGAGCGCGGGACTGGTCGAGCTGGTTTCGAAGAGATCAGCTTCGGGATTTCGCAGCATGGCCGATGCAAAAGGCGCGACGCTCGGCGTGACCGGACTTGGATCGTCCACTTATTTCCTGACACGTTTTCTCGCGGCGCGCGCCGGGTTGTCACCGAAGGATTATTCCGTATTGCCAGTTGGATCGGACGACAGTTTTATCGCGGCGATGGAGCAGGGACGCATCGATGCGGGCATGGTCGAAGAGCCCAGCGCCAGCCGCTTGCTGGCAAGCGGACGCGCAACCGTGCTGGTGGATATGCGCAGCGTCGAAGGCACCATGTCCGCGCTCGGCGGCGCCTACGCAGGGTCGTGCTTCTACGCTCAGCGCTCGTGGGTCAACACGCATCGCGATCAGGCGCAAAAGCTCGTGCGTGCGCTGGTGCGCTCGCTTGCTTTCATAGCGTCGCATAGCGCAGAAGACATCACGGCCCGGTTGCCGCCGGATTTCTACGGACAGGACAAAGCGCTCTATATCAGCGCGCTCAAGACCGCGATTCCAACCTTTACGCGAGACGGACGCATGCCCGACGAGTCGCCCGCTGCAGTGCTCAACGTTCTCACGCGCGTCAATTCAACGCTCGATCCGCGCCATATCGACTTGTCGGGGACGTACACCAATGAGTTCGTGGATCGTGTGAAGCTCAGCGCGAAGTAATTCCCGGAGACGAAAATGAAAGCGATAGGTATTGAACAGTACGGCGGACCCGAGGTCCTTATTCATAAGGATATCGAAGTACCTCAGCCAAAAGAAGGCGAGGTGCTCGTGAAGGTCAGGTGCGCCGGCATCAATTTCATGGACATTCATACGCGGCAGGGCAAGTACAAGACGTCACGGACGTATCCGGTGCGTCTTCCGTGCACGCTCGGCATGGAAGGCTCCGGCGACGTGGCGAAGCTGGGTGCGGGCGTTACATCGTTCGATCTTGGTGACCGCGTGGCCTGGTGCATTTCGTGGGGCGCATATGCAGAATACGCCATCGTTCCCGCCTCGCGTCTAGCGCATATCCCGGATTCCATTGCCTACGATCTGGCCGCCGCCGCGATCTTTCAGGGCTCGACGGCGCATTATCTGATCGACGATGTGGGGCAGATCAAGGCAGGCAGCACGTGCCTGATCCATGCGGCATCGGGTGGTATCGGCCAGTTGCTGGTGCAGCTCGCGAAGCGTCGCGGCGCGACCGTTTTCGCGACAACCAGCAGCGAGTCCAAGGCCGAGGTCGCGCGCAAGCACGGCGCCGACCACGTGATGCTCTACGACAACGGACGCTTCGCCGATCGCGTGCGTGAAGCAACGGACGGCAAAGGCGTGGACGTGGTGTACGACGCGGTCGGCCGCACCACGCTGCGCGACAGCTTTCGTGCGACGCGCGTTCGCGGTCTTGTTGTCAATTATGGGTCGGTGGCGGGGTCGCTGACGGACCTCGATCCTATCGAGCTAGGCGAAGCCGGATCGTTGTTCCTGACGCGTCCACGGCTGGCCGATCATCTCGCCGATGCCGAAACCGTCCAGCGCCGCGCGAGCGACGTATTTGCGGCGCTTGCCGATGGTTCCCTCACGATCGGCATCAGTGGCCGCTATACGCTCGACAACGTCGAAGAGGCGCATGCGCAACTGGAAGAACGACGCCAGCTTGGCAAGTCCGTAGTGATGATCGGATAGCCGCACGCGTTTGACATTTTTTATCGGCGCTACGTAGCTTGGCGCGATGCATCCCTAAAGAAGGCTCCTCCATGTCCTCACACGCAATGTCTGCCGGCGAGTCGAAAGCCAAGGCGGTTTTCCGCGTCGTCAGCGGTAACTTCCTCGAAATGTACGACTTCACGGTCTACGGGTATTACGCCTCGGCCATCGCCAGAACCTACTTCCCGGGGGGCAGCGAATTTGCATCATTGATGCTCGCGCTTTCGGTGTTCGGCGCCGGTTTCCTGATGCGGCCGATCGGTGCCATCGTGCTCGGCGCGTATATCGATCATCACGGTCGCCGCAAGGGCTTGATCCTCACGCTGACCCTCATGGCGATAGGCACGGCCTGCGTTGCCTTCGTGCCCGGGTATGCCACCATCGGCATGCTGGCGCCGGTGCTTGTGCTTACAGGGCGCTTGCTCCAAGGGTTCTCGGCGGGCGTGGAACTGGGCGGGGTATCGGTGTATCTGTCCGAGATCGCGACGAAAGGGAACAAGGGCTTTTTCTGCGCGTGGCAGTCGGCCAGCCAGCAAGTCGCGGTGGTGGTCGCGGCGTTGCTCGGCGTGATCCTGAATCAGGTGGTCTCGGCCGAACACATGAGCACATGGGGATGGCGCGTGCCGTTCCTGATCGGTTGCCTGATCGTTCCATTCGTTGTGTATATCCGCCGGTCGCTGAAGGAAACCGATGAGTTCATCGCCCGCAAGCATCATCCGGCGATCAGCGAAATCATGAAGTCGATGGTGCAGCATCGCAGGCTGGTGCTCGCGGGCATGGGCCTCGTGATCATGACGACCGTCTCGTTCTACATGATCGCCGCCTACACGCCGACGTTCGGCAAGGAAGTGCTCAAGCTGTCGTCGCGGGACGCGCTGCTCGTGACAGTATGCGTGGGTTTGTCGAACTTTTTATGGTTGCCGATCTCCGGCGCTGTGTCGGATCGAATCGGACGGCGTCCGGTGTTGCTGACCTTTACTGTCCTCGCGGTTCTGACGGCTTATCCGGCGGTGCAGTGGCTGGTCGCCGAACCTTCGTTCGGACGCTTGCTCGGGGTCGAGTTGTGGCTGTCGTTTCTTTACGCCTGGTACAACGGCGCGATGATCGTGGCGCTGACCGAGATCATGCCGGCCGAAGTCAGGACCACGGGGTTCTCGATTGCATACAGCCTTGCATCGACGGTTGGCGGATTCACGCCGGCCATCTCCACCTACCTGATTCACGTGACGGGGAACAAGGCCGCGCCCGGCATCTGGATGGGGCTCGCGGCGGCTTGCGGGCTGGTGGCGACGTTGGTGCTCTACCGGACGGCGCAGGCGCGCAGGCAATATAAACTCGCGTAATGTGTTTTTTCCCCTGGAGGTGCATGCCGCGCCTCGGGGCAAAAATTCACGAATAACGCGGTGACCGTA
The DNA here is from genome assembly GCF_053574605.1 of Caballeronia sp. M23-90. Lineage (NCBI taxonomy): Bacteria > Pseudomonadati > Pseudomonadota > Betaproteobacteria > Burkholderiales > Burkholderiaceae > Caballeronia > Caballeronia sp. M23-90. The sequence continues at coordinate 6,591 of NZ_JBSIPA010000161.1, forward strand.
ATGAAGCTACTGCTGGTCGAGGACAACGAGCAACTCGCTCACTGGCTCGCTAAAATCCTGGAAGACGATGGTTTCGTGCTCGATCGCGTGAGCGACGGCGATGCCGCAGACCGGTTCCTGCGCACCACGCGCTACGACGTCGTGCTGCTGGATCTGAACCTGCCGAACCTGTCGGGCAAAGGCGTGTTGCGGCGCTTGCGCGAACGCGGCGACGACACGCCTGTGCTGATCCTCACGGCAAGCGGTTCCGTCGATGAAAAAGTGATCTGCCTGAGCGCCGGCGCGGACGACTACGTGGTCAAGCCATTCGACGCACGCGAACTGGTTGCGCGCGTCAAGGTGCTGGTGCGGCGCCAACTGCCGTCGCGCTCGAACAGCGTGCGTTGCGGCGATCTTTCCTACGATATCGACCGGCGGCAATTTTCGGTTTCCGGCGAGACGCTGAACCTGACGCCACGCGAACACGCCGTCCTCGAAACGTTGATCCTCAAGGCCAGGAAGACGGTATCGAAACCGATGCTGGCGGACTCTCTCGGCAGTTCGACCACTCATACCAGCGAAGACGCGATTGAAATCTACGTGTCAAGGCTGCGCAAGAAGCTCGAAAAAAGCACCGCGACGATCATCACCCTGAGAGGTCTGGGTTACCTCTTGCAAGCCGGCGACGATGACGAATAGCCTGCGTTTGCGCTTGCTGCTCTGGCTGCTGTTGCCGCTCACGGTGTACGTGTTCGCGGCCGGTTTCATGGCGCGTGAAAGCGCGCAGAAAACGGCGAGCCTGATTCAGGACAACGCGCTCCTTGCGTCCGCCCGGGTCATGGCAGGCGATGTCAAATGGGACGACAGCGACCTGCACGCCGACATCTCGCCGAGCGCCATCGAAATCCTGAGTTCGCCCTATGGCGACCGCGTGTTTTTTCGCATCAGGGTGATCGACGGTCCTCCGATTGCGGGAACGTCCGATCTCGAGCAAGTCGAGCCGGCCACGTCGCCAGGATGGTACGACACGCAAGTCGATGGCCAGCCGGTGCGCGCGGTATCGATCATTCGCCCCATGTATGACTCGGGCGAGAGCGAGCGCATCCTGGTGTCGGTCGGCAGGACCGAGCTGGAACGCGACGCGCTCGCGGCCGACCTGTGGCGGCCGCAATTGCTGCATTTCGCGGAGATCATCGGGATTGCCGTCGTGCTGGTGTGTGTGGGCCTGACCTTCGAATTAAGGCATTTGATGGCCTTGACCAAGGACGTGCGCGATCGCGCGCCGAGCGAGCTCGTCCCCTTGCGTTCGGCGCATCTGCAAAGTGAATTGCGGCCTATCGTCGATGCCATCAATCAATGCATTGCGCGCATCGAGCGTCAGACGGCCATGCAGCGCCGTTTCATTTCCCATGCCGCACATCAGTTGCGAACGCCGCTGACGCTGCTCGGCGCACAGTTGCAATATGCGCGCCGGCATGACGATCTTGCGACGGTCAAGGAGACCTTGTCGGCCATGCACAAGAGCAACGGCGCACTGGTTTCGTTGACCAACCAGTTGCTTCTGCTTGCGCAGGCCGAGACCGCAGACTACAGTCATTTCGAAGGTGAGCGAGTCGATCTGCGCGAGGTCGCAACGACGGTCATCGAAGAATTGGCGCTGCTTGCGGAGCGTCGCGAGATCGAGCTCTCGGCGCAGCTCGCCGACAACACGTTCCTGCTGGGCAATGCGCGCCTGCTGTCCGTGCTGGTTTTCAATCTCATCGATAACGCCATTCGATACACGCCGCCATCAGGACACGTGTCGCTTCTGATCGAGCGGCGTGACAAGTCGATCCTGCTGCTCGTGACCGACGATGGTCCGGGCATTCCAGCCGATGTTCGCGACCGTGTATTCGAGCCTTTCTTCAGAGCGTCTGCCGAGGAGGGCAGTGGACTGGGTCTTGCCATCGTGCGAGAGATCGTGCGGGCGCATCGTGCGCAAATTCGCATGGACGATGGTCCTGGCGGGAAGGGACTTGCCGTGCACATCGAATTTTCAGCTTGAGGGGCAGGAAGTCGCACAAGAAAAAACGCGCGGACTCGATGGCCGCGCGTGCGTTGTACCAGACGAAGGCTTTTCAGCGCGTCAGCTTTCTTCAGCCCACGCCATGTTTTCCCGCGCCATCAATGCCGACGATGCCGCCGGTCCAAACGTCCCCGCCGTATAAGTACGCGGACGATCGTTCAGTTCTTTCCAGCCATCCAGAATGGGTTCGACCCACGCCCACGCCGCTTCGAGTTCGTCACGGCGCATGAAGTGCGTCAGGCGGCCGCGCATCACATCGATAAGCAAACGCTCGTACGCTTCCGCGCGACGCTCGGTGAACGCCTGTTGCAAATCGAGGTTCAGGTTCACGGGCAGCATATGCATGCCGCTGCCGGGTTCCTTCGCGAGCATTTGCAGCTGGATCGATTCCTCGGGTTGCAACTGGATGATCAGACGGTTGCCGTAATTACGCGGACCGCTCGGGATGATCGAAAACGGCAGGTCGGCGAATTCGATCACGATTTCCGATTGTTTCTTCTGCAACCGCTTGCCGGTGCGCAGGAAGAAGGGCACGTTCGCCCAGCGCCAGTTGTTGATATGCGCGCGAATGGCCACGAAGGTTTCCGCGCGGCTGTCCGCCGGCACGTTGTCCTCTTCCATGTATCCCTTCACCGGCTCGCCGCCGATCGCGCCCGGGCTGTACTGGCCGCGCACGGTGTCGCGGGCAATATCGGCGACCGTCATCTTGCGAAGCGAGCGCAGCACCTTGAGCTTTTCATCGCGAACGGCGTCCGGATCGAGCGATACCGGCGGCTCCATGGCCACGATGCACAACAGTTGCAGCAAGTGGTTCTGCACCATGTCGCGCAACGCGCCGGTCTGGTCATAGAAGCCCGCACGGCTTCCGACGCCCACTGTTTCGGCCACGGTGATCTGCACGCTCTTGATGTACGGCGCTTGCCACAATGGTCCGAAGATCGCATTGCCGAAGCGCAGCACCATCAGGTTCTGCACCGTTTCCTTGCCGAGATAATGGTCGATACGATAAATCTGCGCTTCGGCGAAATGACGTCCCACGGATGAATTGATCGCCTGTGCCGACGCGAGATCATGGCCCAGCGGTTTTTCCAGCACGACGCGCGAGTTTGCGTCGACGAGACCGGACGCCGCGAGGTTGTCGCAGATGGTCGTGAAGAGTTCCGGTGACGTCGCGAGGTAAAACACGCGGCACACGTCCTTGCGCGCCACTTCAGCGAGGTTCAGATAGTCGCCCGGCTGATCGATGTTGATGCGCACGTATTCAAAGAGGCTCAGGAACGTGTCCCACGACTGCGGATCGAGCGCTTTGGCGTCGACGAACGGTTTCGATTGTTCCTGCACGAACTGTACGTACTGCTCGCGTGACCAGTCACGGCGGCCAATGGCGATGATGCGTGTTTGCGGGGGCAGGTTGTCATGCAAGTGAGCCATATACAGCGCGGGCAGAAGCTTGCGTGCGGACAGGTCGCCGGCGCCGCCGAAGATGATCATGTCGACGGGCAGGTCGGGCGCAGCTGAAGGAGTTTGAGTGGTCATGGCGCGTAGGGGAATCGCAGGTTGATGCAGTCAAATTTGCGCTCTGTAAGAGCGGCCTTTTACGACGCTGAGTATGTCGTTATACCAGTTACGCCTGGATCGGGCTTTTATGGCAATGTTGAAGGCGGTGTACGTAATACCGTAGCTTGCCGGATGAATATTTCAAGAATACGAGAGATAAAGCGTCCGGGCGGTCGGGATAAGCGCTTCGGTTCCGGCTGTGCAGACCAGTGTAGGTAGACGGGCCGACCTTGGCAACCTGCTTGCGATTCGAGCGGACTCGCATACGGTTGGCCGTGCGCGCCCGCAGAAAAACACCTTAAATCCAGCCGCTTTCCCTGAATACGTCAAGCACCTTGTCGAGCGTGGGAACGATTGCATCGGGGACGTAATCGGGCAACAGCGTCCGGCCGGTTCGCCGGTCGACCCAGATGCATCGGAAGCCGATTTCACGCGCGGCCGCGTGGTCCAGATGCGGACTCGCGCAGATATGAACCACGTCGTCCTTGCTGACTCCCAGCGCCCGGTACGCATGATTGAAAATGACAGGCGAGGGCTTGTACGCGCTCGCCTGCTGCGCCGTGATGACCCGGTCGATGCACCCGTCCAGTTGCGCCACGTTGCCGGCGATAATGTCGTCGTCCGTATTGGAGACGATGCACAAATTGAAGCCTGCATCCTTCAGCGCCTGGAGCGTCGCGACCACTTCCGGAAACGGCGGCATGGCAGAGATGCTGCCCGTAAGCACTTCGATATCCGATGCTTGCGCCGGCAATCCCAGTTCGGTCATCGCAAGCCGCAACCCGTCGCCTGCGACTTCACGAAACGAGCGATGCGGTGTCAACTGCTCCAGGTGATGCTCGTGCCGGTCATATACATCGATCAGTTCATCGACGTCCGTTCCGCTTTCACGCTGTTTCGCGAGGATCGTCGAAACTGCGGCGCGCAGGCCCTCGTCCCATTGGATCAGCGTGCCGTAGCAGTCGAAGGTCAGCCAGATTGGCCGCGATGTTTGCTTGAGGTTCATTGTTTGGGTCCGTGGTCCAGGAGATCGACTTGAACACAGTTTCGAGTTTGGTGGTTCAGCTTGCAAGCGCGTTGCATTAGCCTCGGAAATACCGGATGCGCCCGTCGCCGATATGTTCGTATCTAAAGGCGAGATCATCAAGGCCTGCAAGAAGCGATCTGCAAAATTCGCCGAGCCCTTGAAGCCTGCCTGTCAGGGCTCGGCGCAACTTCCTTAAGCCACGAAATATCCGTAGGGCGCATCGAGAAGCGGTGCCGGCACTTCCTCTGCGCACGGACGGTCTCATGGCCGAACTCTTTAGGTAGAAGACCCATTCTCGTTGGGTGCCGCTTGCAAAATCAGTCGCGCGTACCAAAAACATTTTCGTCATAATCACGAAAATCGCTCAAGCAGTCTTTGCAATAAAGCTGTGTACTTTCAGTTGTCTTGGCCCAATGATCAAACTCGATGACCTGCTTATCTTCGTGACGGCCGCAGACAGCGGCAGCCTGTCGGCGGCCGCGCGTCAACTCAATTTGACGCCGTCGGTGGCAAGTGTCGGGCTCAAGCGGCTGGAAACGGAACTGGGCGTCAGGCTGCTCGCGCGTTCGACGCGCAGCTTGCGGCTTACACCGGACGGCGAGCGCTATCTGCAATACGCCCGCAACGTCATGGGCGAAGTGGAGGCAGGGCGGCATGCGGTGGCGCGAGGCCGCAAGGCGATAGGAGGGACGGTATCGTTATCGATTCCATCCGACCTTGGACGCCACAAGCTGGCGCCCTGGCTCGATGAATTCCAGGAAAAACATCCCGACGTCACGCTGCAGGTGCGGATTGGCGATCGTGTCACCAACATGTTCAGCAACCCCGTCGACCTTGCGGTCCGATATGGGACGCCCGAGGATTCAACGCTGATTGCATTGCCGTTGGCGCCGGAGAACAGGCGGGTGTTGTGCGCGTCGCCCGCGTATTTATCGAAGCATGCTTACCCGCTCGTCCCCGAGGACTTGCTCAAGCATAATTGCCTGCGCTTTTCGCTGAGCGATACCGTTCATGACCATTGGATGTTTTATTCCGATGGCGAACCGGTGTCGGTGAATGTACGCGGCAATCGCAGCAGCGATGACGGAGAACTGGTCCGTCGATGGGCGGTCGCCGGACAGGGTCTCGCGTATAAATCAAGAATCGATGTGCTTGCCGATCTGCGTAGCGGCGCGCTTCAGGCTTTGTTGACCGAGCTGGAAGGCGAGAGCGCGCCGCTGAGCCTTGTGTGTGCGCATCGGCTGATGCTTTCTCCCACGATCAACGCATTGCGCGATTTCTTGCAACAGCGGATCGCGCTTTATTTAGCGGGACCCGCCTGAAGCAACTTGTTCAAACCACTGCCGCCAGCCCCAGCGTGAAGATCAGCGCGGTCACGGAGATGATCGTCTCGCAGACGGTCCACGTCTTGAAGGTCTGCGTCACCGTCATGCCGAAGTATTCCTTCACCAGCCAGAAGCCACCGTCGTTGACATGCGACAGGATCAGCGAACCTGCGCCCGTGGCAAGCACCAGCAGTTCAGGGCGTACGCCGGTCGCGGTCGCATGTCAACGACGGTGGCTTCTGGCTGGTGAAGGAATACTTCGGCATGACGGTGAA
>NZ_JBSIPA010000162.1:0-12717 GCF_053574605.1 Caballeronia sp. M23-90
CAGCACGGTGACGGCCATCGCGCGGGTTCTGAACACGTCGCGCCAGACAATCATCCGGCTACGCGACGCGGCGTCCAGACAAGCAGGGACGCACGCCGGCGCTTCAGAATCGGACGTTTCAGCGCACGAGTCACTGGCGGTTCACGGCGAATGAAAGCGCAACTTCCGGCGTGCGCGGGATAGCGGAGTCGAGCAATATCGGTGGATTGATCTGCAAGGAGACATCGCCGATGGACCATTTGAAGACTGATATCGCCGCGCGCGTCAGCGCGACCGACTGGCATCGGATAGAAGACGATTTGAACCGGTACGGCTGCGCGAGCGTCGACCAACTCCTGACCGCCGCCGAATGCGACGCGCTTTCGTCGCGCTACGCACAAGACGATTTGTACAGAAGCCGTGTGGTGATGGGCCGCCACGGATTCGGGCGCGGTGAATACAAGTATTACGGCTATCCATTGCCCGAGATGATCGGCACATTGCGCGAAACGGTTTATCCGCACCTCGTGCCGGTCGCGAACCGATGGACCGCGCTCATGGGTATCGACACGCGCTATCCGGCGGTCCACGCGGATTTTATTCGCCGATGCCACGCCGCCGGGCAAACCCGGCCCACGCCATTGATCCTTCAATACGCCGAGGGTGATTACAACTGCCTGCACCAGGATCTATACGGCGAGCACGTGTTCCCGCTGCAGATGGCGATCTTGCTGTCCGCTCCCGGGCGCGACTTTACGGGCGGCGAGTTCGTGATGACCGAGCAGCGGCCGCGCATGCAATCGCGGGCAGAAGTCGTGCCGCTGGCACAAGGCGACGCGGTGATTATTGCCGTGCACCAGAGGCCGGTGAACGGGACACGCGGGGTCTACCGGGTGAATCTGCGGCACGGGGTCAGCCGGTTGCGCTCGGGGCATCGGCACACGGCGGGCGTGATTTTCCACGATGCAACGTGATTTACCGATGCTTGCATGTCCCGAGTCCCGTCGATCAGTGCAACTATGAGATGGAGACGTCCAGTTGTTTGCCAAGTTTGGCGAACGCTGCTTCAATTGCGTCGAGTTTGGAGGAGTGCCGCGGATCAAGCAGCCGGTCGACCTGCGGCATATGAACATCCAGCCGACGGGCCAGCTCCGATTTCCTGATTCCCTGGCGGATCATTTCGTTAGCCAGCAACACCTTCGAAACCACGAGTGCCGGCAACTTGACGACGCTCTGCCCTTTCTTCGCCTTCGATGGTAGCGGAACCTCGCGTTTTTCATCGAAGTAGATCTCGATGGCGCTCTCGAGCGCGTCCAGCGCATTGAGCAAGGCTTCGTCTTCGTCGTCTCCGACGGATACTGCTTCGGGGATATCCGGGAAGGTCACGAGGTAGGTGTTATTCGTGGCCCGCTCCATTTTCACTGGATAAGAGAACATGGTCGTTTGATTCTCCAATGAGTTCGGCCCTTCATGCGAAGGCGAATGTGCTGGAGCTAAAATACAACATATATGTTGTCATCCATCCTGGTAGAACGCAACTTAATTGTTGTATTTAATGTTTTGCATGAGGACGGGGAGGCAGAAAAGGAAAACGGCCGCTGAACGGCCGCCTGAGCTATGCAAGAAAGTGGAATGTTGCCTTCAAAGCTTGCTATAAATCCGGCCCACTGCAGGCCCCCCCAATCATTCATTCTCATCAAAGTAATGCCCGAACTTGACCTGCTTGGTCTTGATATAACGCTCGTTTTCCTCGCGCATCGGAATGGCCAGCGCCACGCGCTCGCATACCGGAATGTCATGCTTGAGCAGCGTATCGAATTTTGACGGGTTATTGCTCATCAGCCGCACTGAACGCACATCCAGCGCACGCAGGATCGCCGCAGCCGAATCGTATTCCCGTGCGTCGTCGGGAAGACCGAGATGCAGGTTGGCATCGACCGTGTCATAGCCCTGCTCTTGCAGCGCATACGCACGGATCTTGTTCGCAAGGCCGATGCCCCGGCCTTCATGACCACGCAGATACAGCAGAATCCCGCGATTCTCAGCTGCGATATACCGCATTGCCAGATCGAGCTGTTCGCCGCAATCGCAGCGGTAGGAGCCGAATACATCGCCAGTGACACATTCGGAATGCAGCCGGCAAAGCACGGATTCGCCGTTGGCGACATCGCCCATGATCAGCGTCAAATGTTCCGCGCCCGTGCTTTTTACGCGATACACGTGGGATTCGAAGATGCCGTAACGCGTGGGAATGGTGGCCTTCGCCACGAGTTCGACGCATTCTTCGTTGACAGCCTCGGCAGTGGATGCCGTTGAATCGGAAACGTTTTTCATGTTCTCTTGTACAGCATTTAAGGGCGCGGGCCGCATGCCGGAAGGTTTTTGCCTGTCGGCTGAACCGGTAACTGTATCAATATGCGGTGTCGCCCGGTCCGACATGTTAAAACGCCGGGGAAATATTTGCAGCCTGCAACGTGCAACCGCCGCTTCCCGCATGAAATCCGCCGGATTCGACGCGAACCGGGCATATCGAAAGAAGAACGTCTCGCTTCGATAAAAATTCCCCGGTTGGTAAAGTACATGACTACATAGACAACTCACCAGACCCATCTCCATGCCCAATCAACGTCGCCTGTCCTTTGTCCCTTCCCGCATGGCCCGCGCTGCGGGATCCATGCTGATCGCACTTGCTGCGTCCGGCGCCATGTCCGGCGCGGCTCACGCGGCGGGCAAAACGCTGGTGTTTTGCTCGGAAGGCAGCCCGGCAGGGTTCGATTCGGCGGAATACACCACCAGCACGGACTTCGATGCCGGCGCGCACGCCGTCTACGACACGCTGGTCGAATTCAAGCGTGGATCGCTCGACCTCGTCCCCGGTCTCGCGGAAAAGTGGGACGAGTCGGCCGATGCCAAGACATTTACGTTCCATCTGCGCCACGGCGTCAAGTTCCAGACCACGGACTGGTTCAAGCCCACCCGCGACTTCAACGCCGATGACGTCGTCTTCACGTTCAAGCGCATGATCGACCCGGAGAATCCATTCCAGAAGGCCCACCCGGTCAGCTTCCCGTACCTGAGCGATCTTGGTTACGACAAGAACATTGCATCGGTCGAAAAACTCGATGACTACACCGTGCGCTTCACGCTGCACACCTCCGACGTGGTCTTCGTGCGCAACATCGCGATGGAGTTCGCGTCCATTGTCTCGGCGCAGTACGCCGACCAGCTGCTCAAGGCGGGCAAGGCCGAGGACCTGAATCAGAAGCCGGTAGGGACCGGTCCGTTCGTGTTCCGCGATTATCAGAAGGACGCGACCATCCGCTATGACGCGCATCCGGACTTCTGGAACAAGAAGGACGTGCATATCTCGAAGCTGGTGTTCGCAATCACGCCGGACGCAGCCGTGCGCATGCAGAAACTTACGAGCGGCGAATGCCAGATGACGTCGTATGCACGTCCCGCCGATATCCAGAGCGCGCGCAACAATCCGAAGCTGGCAGTGCTGTCGAGCGTCGGCTTCAACGTGGCTTATGTCGGCTACAACACCACGCACAAGCCGCTCGACAACGTGCTGGTGAGGCGCGCGCTGGACATGTCCATCGATAAACAAGCGATTCTGAAGAGCGTCTATGAAGGCGCGGCGACGGTCGCCTCGAACCCGATGCCGCCCTCACAATGGTCCTATAACAAGGCGCTGAAAGACGCGCCATATGATCCCGCGAAGGCGCGTGATCTGCTAAAAGAGGCGGGTTTTCCGAACGGCTTCAGCATTTCGCTCTGGGCCATGCCCGTGCAGCGCGGCTACAATCCCAACGCACGCCTGATGGCGCAACTGATCCAGTCGGACTGGGCGAAGATTGGCGTGAAGGCGAATATCGTTTCGTATGAATGGGCCGAGTACAACAAGCGCGCGAAGCAGGCCGGCGAGCACGATGCCATCCTGTACGGCTGGATGGGCGACAACGGCGACCCGGACAACTGGCTTGGCACCACGCTCGGTTGCGATGCCGTCCACGGCAGCAACATGGCGAAGTGGTGCAACAAGCAATTCGACGATCTGCTCGGCAAAGCGCGCCTGGTTACTGATCAGAACGCTCGCACGAAGCTTTATGAAGAGGCGCAGGTCGTGTTCAAGGATCAGGTCCCTTACACACCGCTTGCACATGCCAACGCGTTCCAGCTGATGACGAAGAACGTGAAAGGTTATGAACTAAGCCCGCTGGGCGGCCATCGGTTTGATGGGGTGTCGCTGGACTGATCGCTTCGAGGGTGCGGCGGCGGACACATATAAGTCCGCCGCCTGTCATCAAGCCGGCTGCTCGAAACTCCCCGGGCTTTTGTCCGTCGCGCTCCATTGCGGCGTGCGCGTCTTGTCCGCCTTCTGCAGGCCTGCCTTCAGGCCCTCCAGATCAAAGTCCTTCGTGTAGACCGGCGTGCCCGGCTGCTGGCGCCAGGAATTGTCGAGACCGCCGTTATCGAAGGCATCGAAGCCTAGTTCGTTGACCAGTTGCAGGACGACCGCCTTGGCGTCGGCACTGTCGCCCGATACCGGCAACGCAATGCGCCCCTGCGTGCCTTCCGGCTTGCCGTGATTGCGCAAATGGGCTGCGTAGATATTGTTGAAAGCCTTGATCACCGGATGCCCGATCTGCTGCGCGACCCACTCGCTTTCGAGCATGCCTGACTCGATTCCATCGATCCGGCCATCGCGCTCACGCGGATAATAATTTCCCGTATCGATGAAGACCGTCGTGTCAGGTACGTCCGCGAGTAATCCTGCTGGCAGATCCAGCACCTTCTTTTCCGGGATCGTCACTACGATCACGTCTGCACCGTGCACGACATCGACCAGTTCAGCGGGTCTTGCGCCGGTTTCAGCCGCGACATCGGCCAACGTATCCGGCCCGCGCGAATTGCCGATCAGCACCTCGTGACCATGCTCGACCCACCGCAGCGCCAGCACCTGACCAATATATCCCGCACCAATGATGCCAATCTTCATACACCCTCCGTTCGTTCAAAAGCCCATAGCATAACGCGCGCAACGCCTATGCCTGAAACCGCCGGACGCGCTAGAATGCCCGCCGCGGCGAGGCTGATAGGCAATAGACATCGGCCTCATTGAATCATTCGATTTTGCTAATCGAGGGCAAACCCGCATACTTCATCCCATTCCTTAACCACTTCAACACAAGGACTTACGCAATGCCGATCATCAACAGCCAGGTCAAACCGTTCAAGGCAACTGCCTACCACAATGGCGATTTCGTGCCGGTTACCGACGAAAGCCTGAAAGGCAAGTGGTCCGTCCTGGTGTTCTACCCGGCTGACTTCACGTTCGTTTGCCCGACGGAACTCGGCGATCTGGCCGACCGTTACGCTGAATTCAAGAAGCTCGGCGTGGAAATCTACGGCGTGTCGACCGACACCCACTTCACGCACAAGGCATGGCACGACACGTCGGACACGATCGGCAAGATCGAGTATCCGATGATCGCCGATCCGACGCTGACGATCTCGCGCAACTTCGACGTGCTGATCGAAGAAGAAGGCATGGCTCTGCGCGGCACGTTCGTGATCAACCCGGAAGGCGAGATCAAGCTGTGCGAAATCCATGACAACGGCATTGGCCGTGACGCCGGCGAGTTGCTGCGCAAGGTCCAGGCGGCGCAATACATTGCGTCGCATCCGGGTGAAGTCTGCCCCGCCAAGTGGACGCCGGGCGCAGAAACGCTGACGCCGTCGCTCGACCTGATCGGCAAGATCTAAGCTGCTTCAAGCTCGCGAAATAGTTGTATTGCGCTGTATTGTCCGGGCCGTTCGCGGCCCGGATGTCTGTCAGCACGTCTCCCGAACAAAAATCATCTTTAAACGGACTCGAAACCGCCATGCTGGAAGCCAACCTCAAGACTCAGTTGAAAGCGTATCTGGAAAAGGTCAGCCGGCCGATCGAGATCGTCGCTTCCCTCGATGACTCCCCGAAGTCGGTCGAATTGAAAGACCTGCTCCAGGAGATCGCCACGCTGTCGGACCGCATTGCGGTGATCGAAACGCGTGACGACGACCAGCGCAAGCCGTCGTTTTCCATTGGCGAACCGGGCAAGCCTACGGGCATCCGCTTCGCAGGGATTCCGATGGGCCATGAATTCACCTCGCTCGTGCTGGCGCTGCTGCAAACCGGCGGCCACCCGGTCAAGCTCGACGACGCCGTGATCGAACAGATCCGCTCGCTCGACGGCGACTATCAGTTTGAAACGTATATCTCGTTGTCATGCCAGAACTGCCCGGAAGTCGTGCAGGCGCTGAACGTGATGGCGCTCATCAACCCGCGCATTCGCCAGGTCACCATCGACGGCGCGTTGTTCCAGGACGAAGTCGAGAAGCGCCAGATCATGGCCGTGCCGACCGTCTACATGAATGGCGAAGTGTTCGGCCAGGGCCGCACCGGCGTGAAGGAAATCCTCGCCAAGCTCGACAGCAACGCTGGCGCGCGGGCTGCAAAGGAAATCGAAGGTAAAGGCACGTTCGACGTGCTGATCGTCGGCGGCGGACCTGCCGGCGCGGCTGCCGCAATCTACGCGGCGCGCAAGGGCATCTCGACGGGCGTTGCGGCCGAACGCTTCGGCGGCCAGGTGCTGGATACGCTCGCCATCGAAAATTTTGTCTCGGTGAAAGAGACGGAAGGACCGCAGTTCGCGACGGCGCTGGAACAGCATGTCAAGAGCTACGAGGTGGACATCATGGACGTGCAGCGTGCCGAAGCGCTCGTGCCGGGCACGATCCACGAAGTGCGCCTCGCCAACGGCGCAGTGCTGAAAGCGAAGACGATCGTGCTGGCAACCGGTGCCCGGTGGCGCGAAATCAACGTGCCGGGTGAGAAGGAATATCGTAATCACGGCGTAGCCTATTGCCCGCATTGCGACGGTCCTCTCTTCAAGGGCAAGCGCGTAGCGGTGATCGGCGGCGGTAATTCCGGCGTGGAAGCGGCGATCGATCTGGCGGGTATTGTCAGCGCCGTGACGCTGATCGAATTCGGCGCAGAGTTGCGTGCCGATGCCGTCCTGCAGCGCAAGCTTCGCAGCATGAAGAACGTGACGATCATCACGCAAGCGCAGACCACGGAAGTCACCGGCGACGGCAAGAAGGTCAACGGTCTTTCGTACAAGGATCTGCGTTCGGGTGAAGCGAAGCACATCGAGCTGGAAGGTGTGTTTGTGCAGATTGGCCTCGTGCCGAATACCGAATGGCTCAAGGGCACGGTCGAGCTGTCGCGTCACGGTGAAATCGTGGTCGATGCGAAGGGCGCAACATCGGTGCCGGGCGTATTTGCTGCCGGCGACGTCACCACCGTGCCGTACAAGCAGATCGTGATCGCGGTGGGCGAAGGCGCAAAGGCGTCGCTGAGCGCATTCGATTATTTGATCCGTAATTCGGTATCGGAAGAAGTTGAAGTTGGCGCGGAAGAAGCAGTCGCTTGAATTTAATTTTCTTGCCGGCGGGAATTTAATCCGCTAGCAACACGCTCGAAAGGAACGCCTGATAATCGCGATGCAATCGATTATCGGGCGTTTTGTTCTATCCGTTTTAATCGTCTGATGAAAAGCTAAAGTTTTCTTTTTGCTTGCCGTTGATATCGGGAGCTGACAACCATCTTCCTCGAGGTCAACCGTCATGGGAATCCTGGATCACACCTTTTCCACCTTTTTTCGCGGCGGCGCGCGTTCGAATCCCGCTGTAACGCAAAGACTCGAACGCACACTCGAGCGGGAAAGCGCGTTACGCCGCGAACTGGCGCAATTGAAAACCCGGGTCTCGGCGAGCGCGCCCGAGCTTCAGGTCAAAATGGATCTCATGCAATTCGATGTCTCGCAGGAGAAAGCGGCGGTGGCGAGCCTGACCGCGGCGTTGATGCAGGCGCAGGAAGATCTGGAGCTGGAAAAAGCGAACCGGTCGGCCGCAATTCATTTGCTCAAGAAACACGGGGTGGTGGATGGCGTCGCGTATTCGAGTTTTACGCGCGAAGAACGCGTCGAATTGATTGCATCGGCCATGGATGAGGTCGTCGGCAGCGAGACCACCATTCGATGGAAAGCACGCTCGCCGGCGAGCGCGAGATCGGGTTCGGGGAGAGGGGCGAAGTGAAGTGTGGGGATACTAGAGGTCCCCGGTCTCTCCTTTGGGCGGGTCCGGCAAACCCCCAAGCGCGCTTTTTCTAAAAAACAGGTCCTTCGTAGACGACTCGCGGATATCTCGTCTCGGCGCCATCTACCCGCGCCACGAACTGCACATATACATTTGGGGAAGCGTACCGGCTCACAAACCGGTGCAAAACGTCCGAAAACAAAGTGACATCGCCAATGCCTAGAAAACCATTGGAACAAATCGTCACTTCGATTTCAACGCCCCGCTCCAACCGATTGCGACCAAGACGCTGCAAATTACGCAGGCGGACGTCGCGCACTGCATCAATACGCTGCTGGTTTTGCTCGTCGGCGGTCCAGTTATAGAGCGAGAGAATTTCTCGCAAGGAAGTCGCGTCCAAAAAGCTCAGTCTGTTAGCCGCGAAGTGCGACATGACCTTCCATTGGAAGCGCTCTGTAGAAGGCGGATAAACTGGCATGGTGGGATGACTAAGATTGCGAACCGAGTCTATCCCGGCGATGACTGATACTGGCTCTGTGAGCATTGCTTCAAGCAACTCTGTACGTGGCAACATGCCATTGTTAGCCAGTACCCGCGCTGTAATGTGGTCATCAGGAACACTGCCAGGAACATCCCAGGCAAGACCGCCCAGCCTCAGCCACATTTCACGCGCACCGGACGCTCCCAATACATTTCGCGTATGGAAATATCGTTCGGGCGCTTCGTGCCGCAACATGCCGCCGCGATGCTTGAACTCATCAAAGGGAATGTAACTGTGCTTGTCGGCTGATTTATGATCAACGGCAATCACGGACACTGCCGAATAAGGCTCTATATGCTCGCCGGCTACTCGCGGCGTGCGCACCCGGTAGTCATGCTGAAACGCATCTGTCTGAATGGGTTCGGCGTCCAGTTCAAACAAGTTGATAACCGGCGAGCAATGCAAACGAAAATTGGAGGCCTCCACGCGGGTGTCGACCGGCAATGACCGGCCGAGCACGATTTCAAACTCAACGTGCGTTTCGGTCGGGGGAACCGTTGTCGAGTCGAAGCCACACAGATCTATAAAGTGAAATTTCTCGGGAAACAAGAAATATTCAAGCAAGGTTTGTTCGGCATCGCATTGCGCATCAGCAGTAGGCCAGACACGGGTATCGGTTCCGAAACCGGACGTTTCAATACGTAGCCCCCTTGCCGCTTGAGCGCGGCCCTCGTGAATGGATGGCATACGGACCGAGATTGAAGTCACATCGCGAGTAAGCGTGGCGTAGAGCGCCGACGCGTTTGCCCTTTCACCATGCAGATAAATACGAATTCGCGACGAGTCCTCAATCGCATGTTGATCGAACCGCTGCAAGTCGAAGGATAAGCAGATCACACTCCGGCCGTCTGCACGAGTGGATGCGTGAGCGTCAGTCAGTGTTAGTGGTAAAACCTCAACGTCCCTCGTCGTACGGTAGACGCAGGCGGTCTTGGCCGGGCCAACAGGTTTCGAGCGCACTGCAACGCCTTCTGGTACACGGCTCGATCCCACGCGGTTCGTGCGCGGCACACATTCCAGAATTGCCAGCGAAGGGATCGTGCGCGCCATGTGCGGCCAGAGCGTACCGACGAGCGGCTCCGTGATCTCCGGCATATCGTCATCGAGTTTTTGCCGCAAACTCCCGCTTAAGAAAGCGAAGCCTTGGAACAATCGCTCGACGCTCTCGTCTGGAGCGCCCACGTTCGTCAGCCCGAGTCGCTGTGCTGCTTCTGGGTGCGCTTGTGCAAACTCTTTGCTGGCTTCGCGGAGATAACGCATCTCAGCTTCATAATATTTAAGAATCGGATTCTCGCTCACGGCTGCAGCTCCGGCGGAAGCGGGGGCAACATCGTGCCCGCTACTGTCTTCGACGCGTTCGTGCCCACTGTGAAGATCCGCTCAGGCATCTTGAAGCCGCGCAGCTTGAGCAAGTCGAGCGGCCCTGTGCCCGCTTGAGTCCGGATCACATAGTGCAAAGGCTCCTTGTCTCCGTAAGTCCAGGTCAACGCGGTTCGCGTACTGTCAAGCGAACTTGCCTCAGCCTTTTCCAGCAAACGCAAAAAAGCCCAATCGCCCGTACTCTCGAATGCGATGCGTGTACCCGCGTCGAACGTTTGCCACGTAAGGATCGCCCGGCCATTCAAGCCGTTGCCCGGCCACTGCAATGCCTTCCAAGTCTCGCGCTGGTTGAAATACAAAATTGATACACCATCAATATTGAGTTCCGTACGTGTTACATCTACGGTGGGAAGCGCCATCAACTCAAAGCGATACCCCGCATCGCCTTGCGCGTAGAGTCGCGCACCGATGGCCGACAGTTGCGCAAGCGCCTTAATAAATGCAGGATCGAACTGAAGCGCTTGAGGTGCAAGTTCACTTGGGGTCCAGCGATCGCCGCTTTGTTGGAGAACGCCGGCAAGCTGCGACGTGACGAAACGGGAGATCAGACCAGTGTCAGGACGTATGTAACGGCCAAGTTCTGTAAACGATGCGTCAGCAGGTGTTTCGGCGAAAGGATAGCGCCCATCGAACGCCGTTTTAAACGGCGTCGCGACGCTTGTACGCCAGAGGTCGTTCAGACCTGCGCCAGCAGGCGTGAGAATGGTTTGCCATGCTGCGTCCAGGGGTCGAGCAAATAACGCATTGCCGAATCCGGCCCAGTGCACACCGAGACTCGCTGCGGTTATGTTGGCGTCATCTCGAGCTTGCATGAGTTCTGATAACTTGCCTTGAAATATGGCTTGCGCAAGCGTTCGTGCCATAGCTTGTGGCTCGGGACTTGACGCGATTTGTTGCAGCTTCAAACGCACCGCAGTGACACGATTCAGGTAGTGCGCAAGACCGACATCGTTTGGTGCGGCTTGTGTCCTAGTTGCGCCGCGATCATCAGTCACGTCCCCCATCATTGCCAACAGTGGTCCGAACGCGGAGTCAAGGGGATTCGGTGGCAGCGACTGGTCTCCAGAACTCGCAGCGCCGCCGTGCAACAGATCCCGTGCCTTGCGCACCAGCGTCTCTGATAGCGCTTGCGAAGGCCGTCCAGCCTGCGCTTGATACTGGACCGATTTCATCAGGGCGATCAAAGGCGACTGCTGTGCGTCCGCAAGCCGGGAAAGTTGATCGATGGTGCCACTTAAATTTGTTGACGACTGCCAACGCACGCTGTTGAGAAAGCCCTGCCACGCAGCCGCGTAGTCAACGAAATAACGTGCGGTGAGGCGTTGCTTAATACTTTCCTGCGAGTCTACTTTAGCCTCTCGTGCGGGGTCCGTCTTTGTGTTTATTTCAGAAAGTACCCAGTCACCACCGGTATTACGCTCGCGGGAAACCTTATCAATTGATTCGGCGATAAATCCGTCCCAAGCGGCACGTGTATAGATTCCCGGTACGCTTTGCGCCGTACCGAACAAACCGCGCGCATCCGCACCGTTCAGGAGGGTGGCAAGCGTTGCATCGGAGTACTTTCCTTTGGCTTCATCCATCAAGCTCTTATAAAGTGCGTCATCGGCAGTCTGAAGACCAATCTGGTTGATCAGTGCATTACGGGCACCGCCAATAGTCGAATCGTGAGATACGTCGTTGATCAAGGTGCGCCATTCTGGATGGGTCGCAAGATGGTTAGCGTAAAAGCTGGCAAGGCGTGGTGACTTGTCGAGCCACTCACCCACGGGCATGTCCGTTGGCTGGCGCCAGCCTTTAAGAAGCTCTTGTGAGAGGAACGCAGCGTCAGTACGTCGCGGTTCAGCGAGCATCAGGTATGCCTTTAACGCGTTGTAGTAACGCTGCATCGCTTTGGGATCCTGCGGACTATCAGACCGCAGTTCCGCAAGCATCGCAAGCGTTGACTGCAGCGACCGCGCGATTGGATCTCTTAGATTGCGCGCACTCACCGTCTGATAAAGCGGCCATAATTTCGAAAGAATCGCCTCGTTGGAATTCAATCCCGCGCGCAAGTACCAAGGCGCGCCATGCTGGCCATTCGCTTCAAGCGTTTCGATGGTTTGCTGGAACTCGAGTTGCGTACGTATCGCCCCGCTGCTTCCGGCCGCAGCGGCCAATGCCCGCTTCGCCACCATGCTCGCAGATAACGCGATATCCCTATTCCCAATGAACGAAATAACCAGCGCGACGCACCACATCATTGTCGCGGCAGCAACCGCCGCCAAGACCGCATTGGACCAATAGAAGCCCACGCGCTTGCCTTTTCCGCTGCGCGCCGCGTCTGCCAAGAACCGCCACGTTGGCGACACCGATGCATGCAGCAGCGCCGTTTTATTGAAATCTGATCCAGGCGGCGTCGGATACACGGGAACGAACATCATCCCGGCAAGCGAAGCGCGCCGCCATTTTGATGCCACCAACGCGTCGAACTGTGCGAGGATTCGCGCGCTTTGATGGTCCATGTATTCCGAGATCTGCGCCAGGTAGCGAATGCGCTCCGGCCCTCGCAGGGCAAGCGCGCCGCGATGGGCGCAGATCTCGGGATACATGGACCATCAAAGCGCGCGAATCCTCGCACAGTTCGACGCGGTGGTGGCATCAAAATGGGGGCGCGCTTCGCTTGCCGGGATGGA
>NZ_JBSIPA010000163.1:0-12647 GCF_053574605.1 Caballeronia sp. M23-90
TTGGCGTTCGTGCGCGGGGATGGCCGGGACCGCGGCCTCCAGCCCGAACTCAGCGTTTGCGCGTGCCGTGCGCCACGGCAACAAGCGGTCTTCCTGGAACATGTAGGAAAGCGCGTGGCGATCGCTGGTTCCTTCGGTTTCCTTACCGTCTATCCGTAAGTCGCCCGCGCCCGGCTCGATCAATCCTGCAATGATGTTGAGCAGCGTACTCTTGCCGCAACCTGACGTGCCGAGCAACGCGACGATCTCGCTCCGGGCGACATCGAAGGAAACGCCATCCAGTACTTGCAGCGAACCAAAATGCTTGCCTACGCCGCGAAGGGAAATCGCAGCGCTCATCGGCGTAACTCCGCGACCGTGTAGAGCGGCAGAGATGCGCCCGCGCTCGAGAGGCTTGCGTACACCTTCTCCATTGTCATGCTCTGGAACGTCTCGATGTGACGGCGCGCAATCGTCTCGGCGCGGCGTTCATCGCCGGCGACAAACGCGTCGATCATCGCGTTGTGATCGTGTTTGATTTCGGGCTTCGTACCCTGAACTCCAAAACCCAGGGCCACGAGACGCGACATTTCATCAAGCAGGCTTGCCAGCGTCCGATGCAGGCGTTCGTTGCCGCTTGCCGCTGCGATGGCCAGATGAAACTCGCGGTTGGCGTCGAGGAACACATCGATTTGCGCGGACAGCGCACGCTCCGGATGTGGCACGCGACACGCAGCTTCCAGGCGTCTCAGCAGTTCCACATCCACCCGGCCACATGCGAGACGCGCAGCCAGCGGCTCGAGTTGAACACGTAGCGCAAACACTTCTTCGACATCTTTCAGCGTGATCGGCGCGATGCGGTATCCCTGCCGCGGCAGCGAGCGCACGAATCCTTCATGTGCGAGGCGCACCAGGGCAATACGGCAGCTCGTCTTGCCGATCTCGTACTCGCTCATTAACTGGCTCTCGGTGACCGTCGAACCAGGCATGAGCTTGCAGGAAAGCACGTCGCGGCGGATTCGTTCGTACGCGTCATCACCGCGGGCGATGGGCGTGGCGGATTCAGGCGTGGCGAGCGGAATGGATGCGCGAGTTTTGGGATCGTCGAGGATCATGACCGTCGGATGTGAGCTGCTCACAGCATCGGATTGATGCGTTCATGGAATCATCGTAGGCGCTTGCAACCGATTTCAAAAACAAGTTATTGAAATAAAGATCTCGAGCATGGATATATCGTGGGAAGCTCAGGGCGCCGCCAAGGTTTGCAGTGAGCGTGTAATTCGCGACGCTAATGCGTCTGTCAGACAGATCGCAGCGTTGCCCGACCCGCAACAGAGACCCGCCAAAGACCTTTGCCAAGCCGCAAATGTTGCCCTTTTTCGCTTAAATCATTTAAGGCATTTAAGCGAGTGCTGAGCTGGCCTGCTGTTTGCATATACCTCTACAACAACATTTGAAGGAGGTCGATCATGATCAAGTCACTCATTCCCGCAGTTGTAATTGCATCCGCGCTGGCTGCGCCAGCATTTGCATTTGCTCAGGACAACACACAAGTCACACGTTCAGCCGTAAAAAGCGATCTGCAGCAAATGGAACAGGCGGGTTACACCCCCGCCGAGGACCGCACGACATATCCTGCCAAGACGCAAGCCGCCGAGCAGCGTGTACAGGATGAGCGTGGTGTGGCAGCGACGTCTTACGGTCCGTCGATGAGCGGCACGTCAGCATCTGGCATCCGTGCGCAGACGGGTCCGTCGGACAGCAATCACACGATTTACTTCGGTCATTGAGCCGTATCAGTTGACCGCACGTGAAAAGGGGCCGTTTGCTCTCGAGCAAACGGCCCCTTTCTTGATCTACAGTCAGGACGCTATTCGGCTTCGCCGTCTGCCTCATCAAGCATGCGCATTGCAGCTTTTTCCGCATTCGACACATGCAAACGCGCCGCAGCTTCCGCCGCGCCTGCATCGCGCGCTTTCAAAGCTTTGAACAATTTATCGATTTCGCGCAGGCTGGTCGGCAAACGGTCGGGATGCATCAGTGACGTTGCGCGCAAGAGATTCACGCGCGAATAGAGAGTCGTGAGGATTTCCTTCACGAGGCCATTGCCGCAATTGTCCAGCAGGACATCGTAGAGTTCGGTCTTCGCCTTGATCGCGCCGGCCCGGTCCTGCGCCAGCGCCTGCACGCGCAACGCCTTGGCTTTCTCGCCAAACCGAACAATCGCGGCATCGTCCGCAATGCGCGCAAATTCCCGCGCGGCAAAACCTTCCAGCAACCCGCGAATAGCGTAAAGCTCCGTCGCTTCCTGCTTCGACATGATCGCGACAACAGGCCCTTTGTGCGGCACGCTGAGCACAAGCTTCTCCGCTTCGAGCCGTCGCAACGCCTCCCGGACTGACGTTCGGCTCACGCCCAGCGTTTCGCACAACTCGCGTTCGATCAGCCGCGCGCCCGGTGCAAAACGCCCAGACACGATGGCTTGTCGAATCACGTTTTCGACCTGGTGACGCAACGTTTCCGGTCGCACCAAACCTATATCGACTGACATTATTGTCTTCCCGTCTGACAAAGTTCATCGCGCACCATACTCGATCTTGATCCCTTAAAACCGTGTAAAAAGCCAATGTTGAAACACCGTCCGAGCGAAGTAAGAAAAATCATCCCACTTCTGCCCGATATTCCAGTGACCCGGTTCATGTCAGCGTCGGCCCCGAAAAGCTCGTAACCCGCCTTCGATAAACATTTCGCCAAGGGGACTGCTCATCATGCGCAGTCCTATAAACCCGATACGTTGCGGGCGATTCATGTCGTCTCCATCGCTTCGCTGCTGGTCGGGCGGTTTGAAGCGATGACCGCCAGTACTCGAAACATGATTGTCTGACGTTGGTCATTGTATGACTGTCATACAATCAGTCAAGCAGGCATTGGGCGGGGCTTCTATTCGTCGACGCGGCTTTTCTTGTGTAGTTGATTTCCTGGAGGTACTTCTCGGGCCCTTTGCCGGATCCATGGAAGAGAAACCTTGTTGAGTTCCTTGGTTACTATTTTTCTGTTTTCGGCTGTTCATCGTTAATCGATTCACTTTCGTTTTTAAGCCATGCCATCGACCTGAGAGGGTTCATGGCGAGATGACCTAAATTTATCCACGCTGGCGGCAGTCTTGAAGTCGACAATTTCAAACTGGTGTCAGCGTCGGTCTAAACGATCGCTTGAACACCATACCCTTTCGGCTTACCGGCGCGATTCTGTGATCGATTGTCGTCGGGAAATCCGCCCTTGGCAGCACGAGAGACACCGGCGCACGCGGCCCTGAGTGTACGTTTCATTTCGTTGAGTCGGTCGCCGATATCAGCGGTTCGAGTACGCGGTTGCGCTTCTGCGGTTGCTTCGGTTTGCGCATCCACGGGTCGGATTACGGCATTCGGCCGTTTCCGCTGGAAATCTTCAATCTGCTTGAAGGTCGCTTCTTTCAACGTGTTCGTCCTGATCGCTGCGACAAACGATTCAGCCCACTGGCCGGTTGCAACACGCGGCGAAACTTCTCGATGGTAGTGAACCGAGATCGATTGTGCATCGCTCGAAACTACGATGAGTTTGCTTTCCTCGTTATCGATGAACGTCTTCCCGGCGGATTCACTAACGCTGAGTTCGACCTGTGCCGCGTGCTTGGCTTCGCGCGTTTTGCGTTCATCGGCCGCATGCTTTGCGCGGATCTGATGACTGAAGTCGACAGGCGAGCGCAGCAGTGCCCGCAAGTAACTTATGGGCCGCTTGGCTTGCTTCAGATGGTCCCAGGTTGCTTCAACAACATCGGAAAGCAACTTGGCGTGCGTTTTCGCTTCGCGCATCAGTTTGAAAATCAAAAATTGACGAAAACCCAAGCTCAGCAGGCGTTCGAGGTCGGCAGGGAGGCGTCCTGGTTGTCTCTTTTGATTCTTAGGGAATAGATCCTTATATATAGCTCCGTCTGCCACGCTGACACACGGAGTCTCAAACGTTGCATCCGGTACAGCGGGACGGCTATCCTGCGATTCAGCGGGCTCTTCAGCAGAATCAGTTTCAACGGACGCGGAGATGTATCCCAGGACCATTGCCGATCGCTCAGTCAAATGAAGATAGGCTCGGCCGAACAAGCCAGCGGTGCCATAGCGTTTCTGGGGAGCGCGTTCAATCAAGCCCGCTGTCTCGAGATCGTCCAGACTCCGGTAGAACGTCCGCATTGATTGCATGGCTCGACCCGTGAGTAATTCTCGGCGAGCGAATATGGATGCGTAGGGGTCGTTGGCATCGACGGTACGCGCGAGCGCAGCTAATACGGCTCGTGCTCGTGCTGGAAGCGTCGGATAATTTGCCGCACGATGCGCTGCCCGGAACACCACCCAGGGAAGGTTCGATTGACCTGCTAGAAATTCATTCAGCGCGATTTGATCGGTACTAACGGAATCGTTGTGAAGTGGGAGAGGGCACACGACCCCCTCGCCAGCAACGGAATGTTGCGCGATAAGCATGTCACACGTCCATTTCTTGGAAAATGGAAGAGAAACGCTTGACTGCCGATCGCTATCCGCTACACTTCGAGGTGTTGGGCCTTTATCCGATTCCCGTCGGAGAAGTGCAGCAGTGGGCAAGCGACAGCGAAGCCCGGTTAAATCAAAAGCCTTCGGTTCCCGCCGAAGGCTTTTGTCTTTTGTGTCTTAGATCAGATCATCATTGCTCTCGATCGTTAAGCTAAATCCATGATTAATAAGGCTTCCCTAGTAGGGAGAACCTGAGTTCCCGCTCAGACTCTCCAGGGATTCGCCCTCGTTGTGGCTAACTCGTTGATTTCAATCAGTTCCCTAGTAGGGATCACTGCTTTCCGAGTTCTGCTTCAATAAACACTCGAATCTTTTCTGCCCATTGATCGGCTTCATCTGCAGCGCTTCCAGAAAAGGACACGCCAACAACGCCGTTGCGGGCGGAAATTTGGCAAACCTTCCTGGCGCCGCGTCGAATCACCATGGGTTCATGACGATCGCGAGGGGCGCGATCCGCTTTCGTTGCGGCAACTGCCTGTGCTTGCGTGAAAGTGTTGTCGCTAACTAACCGCTCGATTGCCGCTTTCACCTTGTCTTCGCGACCCTCTGCAACCGCCTTGGCCATTTGTTCCGCAGCGTTGCTACCCAGGCGCTCCGGACAAGTCGCCAGCAAATCCTTGCTTTCGTTGGGCAGGAGGTCGAACTTCATGATCCGGCCGACGTGCGAATCGCTAATGCCCGCTGCTTTCGCCAGTTCCTCTTTCGTGATTCCGGTGGATTCCTGGAGCGATTTAAAGCCCCAGAATTTCTCGAAGTCCGATAGCGTGGGCGAAAGAAGGTTGGAGAAGAATGCGGCGTACTCGACCATCGAATCGTCGATGTCGAGCACGATGCCGTCGATTTCCGTTCGGCCCAGCTCACGATAAACTGCGGCGCGGTTATGCCCGGCCACGATGTCGTATTCGCCGTCCGGCCGCTCACGAACCGTGATCGGCTGGGCGAGCGGGTACGCCGTCAAGTTGGCTTTGAGCTCGGCGTATTCCGCGCTTGTCAGGCGGCGTCGGCGACCTGGGATTTCATGAAGCTTTTCGAGCGGAAGCTTGCCCGGCGCGCGCTGTTCGAGCGCCCGTTTCAGTTTTTCGATTTCGGCTTGCTGGCTGTGCACGCGACCTTGCAGCCCGATCAGTTGTCCCGGCGCAGTGCGCGGAGCAAGAGGTTCTGGAGGTGTATCCATGCTGTCGTCGTCGAGACGGATGCCTGCGGCCTTTGCCTTTTGTTTCGCTGCTGTAGACATGCTTACTCCTTGTCCCAGAGGTAACAAACCTTGCTGTCGATCAAATCCACAACCTGGTCGTAGGGCACGCGAATGCGCCGTAGCGTCGCCGCGTTGCCGTCGTAATTGGGGAAGTCGTAGACAGTGGAGAAGTCGTTCGTGGTCGTGCGTGCAAGGTCCGTTTCCGGAATCTCTACCGGCAGGACGCGCTCACCGTACGTGGTGATAACCCAGTCACGCACGATCGAGGCGTTAGCCTTGTTGGGCATGCGAGTCACAAGTATGTCGATGAAATCGAACACCTTGGCTTCGTCGGCCGACTCTCCGAACTGCTTCATGCCGGAAACCATGTCGGAGAAAAGCGACCAGAACTGGACCATCGATGCAAACGAAAGCGTGTCTGGCATCACCGGAACGATCACGCCATCAGCGGCAAACAGCGCATTGATGGTGAGATAGCTCAGCGTCGGCGCAGTATCGATGATGATGTAGTCGTATTCATCCTTGAGTTCTTCCAGACCGTCATTCAATACGTTCCAAAATTTGGCGCTCGGCGACGCATGGACGCGCGCCGGCAGCATGAATTCAGCATTGAACAGGTCAGTGGAGGACGGAATGAGGTCGAGATTTTCCCAATATGTTTGCATTGGAAGGCCCTTCATGCTGAAGCTCTCGCCGCTCACATAAGCTTCGATCAAAGGCAGAATGGTCTGGTCGCCATTGATCTCAGCGTGCGGATTGATTCCATACAGCGTGGTCGCACTGCCCTGCGGGTCCATGTCTATATGCAACACGCGACGGCCGTGCCGTAACGACAGGCCCTGCGCAAGCACCATGGATGTCGTGGTCTTGGTTACACCGCCCTTGAAATTGCCAATGGCGATAACCTTGCCTTTTTTGCCCTCCGGACGTTGCCTTGGCTTGCGTTCAGCCCGCACCCATTCAATGGTCTCGGCCAACGTGAACTGGCGTGCAGCGCCCGGCTTTTCTTGCGTCCCTTGCGGAAGCTCACCTTTCTTGATCAGATAGGAGAAGCGGGCTTTATCTATGCCGCACAGTTCCTGAAGCTTGCCGCTCGGAAACACCGGGGCAACCTTCCGCGGAAAAGGTTGAAGCATCTGCGTGCGAATTCGCTCGAGCATTTTCGCGGAACGGGCCGCTAGATTGACGAGATCATCCGGCGTCACCTCTATAGGCGGCGTCGAAAGGTTGATATCCATGTGTTTCTTCCCGGTGGTGCTGGTTCTACCAAAAACGTGGATTCTCCCTTAAAAGGTAGAACCGACGGTAACCGAAGACTAAGAGGTATACGGAGTAAACGCAAGTAAACTTTGCCGCACCTCGACAGCCGGAAAGGCACGCGGGCAATGGGGTTGAGGCGAAAAGATGAGAAACGACTTGAGGGGAAGGGGGCATCGCAAGCCGCTTTAGATCTGCAGAATCAAGGCGAAATGGGTGATTTCCGGGGCGAACGCGGGCAAAAAGGGCGCGATTTACCGGCTTTGATTCGCTCCAACGGCTGCGGCCCTGAGATAAAGCCGCGTGGTCGAGAGGTGCGCATGGCCAAGGCGGGCTTGAATCTCCCGGCAATCCGCGCCTCGTTCGAGCGCATGATGTGAGTGAGTATGCCGGATCCAGTGTGTACTTGGATTGCGAGACTTCGCATCTGCAGATAGGAGAGTGTGCGCCATTCCCGGCTTCTGCCCCAGAAGCAGACGGCGAAAAATCTGTCCGATTCCGTCAGGCGTAAGAGCGCGTCCAGTGCGGAAGTTGGCGAGCAGCGGCGTGTCCGATGCACATTTCGCCGGATTTCCTGGCAGACCACGAGCCTGCAGGCTGGCGATCAGCAAGGCCATGACGGAATCCGGGATTGGGATCCGGCGATCCGAACGGCGTGTTCCGATGATCACCAGATGCCAGCGGTCGCCGCCCGGTTCAAGTGACGTGGCCTGCGTGAGCTGGCCGGTGCTGGCGCCGGCCAGCTCCGCGCGTCGCAATCCTGTCGAGTAAGCCAGGCTCAAGGCCAAAAAATCCCGTAATTCGTGGCCTGAATACAGGACGCGCGTGCTCGCCTGGACTATGGCGCGCCACTGGCTGTGGCTTAGAGACCGTCCGGCGACGTCGATCCGCGGCCCGGTCGTAACCGGTGCGCAGCGCACGAACGGATTGCTTGCCAGATAGCGTTGATTCACGAGCCATTCGCACATCGCGTGCAGAATCGCCCGAGCTGTTTCGCGGCTGCGCTCCGAAAGGCCGCCAATAAACGGGCGCCAATCAGGGTGCGTCCGCTCGATTTTCCCGCCGCCGACCCATTGGGCGGCAGGCTGTGGATCGGTCAAAAAGGTTTCGATATACTCCGCGCAATCGCGGTTATCGAGTGAAGAAAGCGCCTTTTCTTTCGTGTGAATTGTCCAGAGAAGCAGCCGTTCAGCTTCGCGCCGGTAAGCTCGGACCGTGTGCACACTGCGCTGAACGCTTGTAAGCCACGCGTCGATTGCCTGCAGATCGGTGAGGAATCCGGCATCCGAGGGCGTCTGGTCAGCGCGATTAATGCCCGCCGAGCCGTCCAGTTCGGGCGGGACTTCAAGCGCTTCCAGCGGGACGATGCCGGTTACGCGAGGCCTGGCAAGCGCCGGATCATTGCCGGACAAGCGTCGGCGGGGGGTGACGGCGCGCTTTGAAAGGGTATGACGTAGCGAATCCGCGTGAAGCGAAAGCCAGTCCGTAATGCGCCGCGCCGCCTTGGGGCCGACTCGCTCGACGCCGGTATGCCAGCGATGACCCCGGCGTTCGATAAACCCCAGCAAATCAGCCAGCGTATATATATGTGCGCGTTGCAACCGGTCGGCGATCGCGGGTTCGAGCCAGCTCGATACAGGATGACTGGGCTGCGGAGCTTGCACCAGACTGCTTTCCATCCGGGCGAGCGCGTCAGCCTGCCGGCGCCGCAGCCGTGCATTGCGCGACGCCCGCCGGTCAAGCGGGAAGTTTTCCTGCGAATACTCCGCCCGATAAAGCTCGAGCAATTCAGCTTCGCTGTGGAATCCGTGTGGATCGATGGCCTCGCGATATGCCTCGAGCGTCGGCGTGACGCTTGAGGCGATGCGTTCCGGGATGCTGCCGGGACGCAGGCGTAGAAGGTGTGTCGCCTCGACGTCCCGAGTCCGGCGCGCTGCGCTGGAGAGCGTGTCGCGCAAAAGCCCGATAAGGCGCCGCGTGGCGCGAACGTCGGTCGTGGCATCGCCATAGGTAGCGTGCAATTGCTCGACCGACACGCCGTCCAGATACCCGCGATACAACGCGAAATGCTCGCGCGTGAGCCGCTTTATTGACGTACGGCTTTCGGCGTTGCGTGTGGATGGCGGGTTCGAAGCAGCCAACATGAGTTATTTATGCTTTGGTTTCAATAGCTTGAAGGGAGGCTACCAGCATAGGGCTGGTTTGACAACAAAAAACGCCACATCTGATAAGTATACGTTTCCACGTCGACTCGAAGGAACGCAGTGTCGATGTAAGTCGCGCAGCCCATATATCTGGGCTGCGCGCATTCAAAGCTGATTACTTCGCCAGCGCCGCCGCAATGACCGAAGCCAGCGGTGTTGTCGGACGGCCGATGAGTTTGCTCAATTGGCGGCTGTCATCGAAGAGGGCGCCTTTCGCGGCGCCTGTCCCGGAGTCGGAGATCAGCGCGGCAACGGGCTCGGGCAAACCGACGCCGATCAACGCCGCCTTGTACTCGGCCTCGGACATGTCGCGATAGGCCACGGGCTTGCCCGACTGCTTTGCTACTTCTGCTGCGAATTCGGCAAGGGTATAAGCCGTGTCGCCGGCTAATTCGTAGATGCTGCTTGATTGCGCATCCCTGGTCAGTACCACGGCAGCCGCCTCGGCGTAGTCAACACGCGCCGCCGATGAAATCCGGCCATCGCCTGAATCACCGAGAATCGCGCCATGTTCGAGCGCCGGCGCCAGGCTGCCCGTGTAGTTTTCCGTGTACCAGCCGTTACGCAGCACGGCAAACGGCACCATCGATTCGCGCAACGCCGCTTCGGTTTCACGATGTTCGCCGGCGAGACCGAGCGGCGAAGTATCGGCGTGAAGCAAGCTGGTGTACGCGATCAGTTCGACACCGGCACGGCGCGCTGCATCAATAGCCGCACGATGCTGAGTGCCGCGCTTGCCCAACTCATTCGATGAAATCAGCAGCAACTTTTTCACGCCGGCGAAAGCGTCGTCGAGCGTGGCGGACTCGTTGTAATCCGCGCGCCTGACCTGGACCCCGCGAGCCGCAAGATCGGCGGCCTTTTCCGGACTGCGGACTGCAGCGATGATCTGCGCTGGAGGCACGGTTTTCAGCAGTGCTTCGATAACGAGACGGCCGAGTTGGCCGGTAGCTCCGGTGACAGCGATCATGAGATGACTCCTTGAATGATGGAAAGCGGTGATGAAAAGCGGCGCGGGACACAACCGAATCCGCAAGGTATCGGATAAACTAACTTTTCGTAAGTACGTACGCCGAGGTAAGTATCAATGAACTCCAACATTGAAATGACAGCGGACGCAGTGCCTCTGTCCGAGCTGGTTCGCCGGGGCGAGTTGCTTTCGGCGGATTGCCCGTCGCGCGAGGTGCTCAAGCACGTGACCAGCCGATGGGGCGTGCTTGTGCTCATGGTGTTGCTGGATGAACAAATGTGTCGTTTCAGCGATTTACGCCGCAAAGTCGACGGTGTGAGCGAAAAGATGCTCGCGCAGACGTTGCAGTGGCTGGCTGCTGACGGGTTTGTCGTGCGGACTTCTTATGATGTGGTGCCGCCACACGTTGACTATCGGCTGACGCCGCTCGGCGAAGAGGTCGCACGGCAAGTGAGTTCGTTGGCTGACTGGATCGAGATCAACCTCGCGCGAATCATGGGCGCGCGAGCGTCGTCCCAAGGCGCTGGCGAGTCGATATAGACACGTCTCGCACTACCTCGGCAAAATGCCTATAATGAATGAGCAAATTGCCAAACAGGACTTTCACCATGACCGCCGTCGTTTTCAAACCCACCGGGTCCGTCAATCCAAAGCGGGCCGAGTTCGCGCTGCTCACCGAGTTGCTCGATGCATCGATCCACTCCGGACTGGATCTCGCGGAACTCGCGGCCGAGCGGGTTGCGGTTGACGTTATCGACCGGTTGTCGGCTCATGGCCTGAAAGCAGACGAGCTGAGCTTCATCATTCCGCGGCGAACGCTCACGCATCGCCGGCAGAATCAGGAACGTCTCTCGACCGATGAATCCGACAAAGCCATCCGCCTAGCTAAACTCGTCGCGCAGTCCGACACGGTTTTTGACAATCAGGACAAGTCGATGCAATGGCTGAGAAGCCCGCAACGCCGCTTTGGCGGAAAGACGGCGCTCGACATGGCTAGCACGGAACACGGCGCGCGCCTTGTCGAAGAAGCGCTGGTGCAACTCGATGAAGGGTATTTCGGCTGATGGAGTTATGGCGTATCAGCAACTATGCAGATCTGAGAGGCATCGGTGGGCTGCGTGCGCCAGGCCGCTGGCATTTCGCGGGGCAGCCGGTCGTGTATCTTGCGGAACACCCGGCCTCGGCCTTGCTCGAAATCCTCGTTCACCAGAATCTGAGTCATTCGGAACAAGTGCCGGACTCCTATCAGTTGTTGCGTGTTGAAGTCCCCGACGACATCGCAGTCGCCGAATTGCGTGAAGCCGATACCCCCGAGAACTGGCGCGCCGATCCGCAATGGACACAGTCGGCCGGCACCGAGTGGCTTGCCGGCGGAGCGACTGCGCTGTTGAAAGTACCAAGCGCCATCTTGCCCGCGACCAACTTCCTGCTGAATCCGGCGCATCCCGACGCGGCTCGTCTCGAGATCGCGGAGGTGATTCGGGTGAGCCACGACAGGCGAATTCTGCGACTGTTGTCGAAGGACTAGGCCGTCAAAATGTGCGATGACGAAATCCGCGCCGCGACCGGCGTCCATGCGCGCGGAATCGAGCCAGCCGTCAAGTGGGAAATGCAACTAACTGTCTGACCGCGCCGCACCTTCAAACAACCACGGCCCGAGGCAGACAGAACATCCAGAATCAGCGACCAAGCGATGGGCCTTCGCTCCGAAAACGACTGCACCTCGCGCAACTCGCATCGCGTAAAATTTCCCCTTCCATACCACCACGCCAAGTCACCATGCCAACGCCCGCCGATAACCCGCGCCCGAAGGAAAGCGAAGGCGTTGCTGTCATCGACCGTGCGTGTGCGATTCTGTTCGCTTTCCGTCCCGACGACGACGCCCTGACGCTCGCCGAACTCGCAGCCAGAACAGGCCTCTATAAAAGCACGTTGTTGAGGCTTGCCGGCGCGCTGATCCAGCATCGCTTGCTGCTGCGTCTGGACGATGGCCGCTATCAGCTAGGCCCGTCCACCTTCATGCTCGGCGCGGTGTATCAACGCAGCCTGAATCTCGCCGATATCCTCGTTCCGCTCATGCGCGAACTTGCCGAGATCAGCGGCGAAAGCGTGTCGTTCTATGTTCGGGATGATGCGGTGCGCGTGTGTCTGCATCGTGTGGATTCGACGCACGCCGTGCGTTATCACGTGCGTGAAGGCGATGTCCTGCCACTGGAAAGCGGCTCAGGCGGGATGGCGTTGCTGGCGTTCGGCGGAAGGGAAGGTGACGTCTTCGAGCAGATTCGCGAAGACTTTTATTATGTATCGATGGGCGAACGCGACCGCGAAACCGCGGGAGTATCGATGCCCGTCTTCGGCGTGCGCCAGACCTTACGCGGCGTGATCACGCTTGCGGGTCCGAGCTCGCGTATCGATCGGACTTTTGTGGACCGGAATCTCGGCGCGCTGTTCGACTGCGCCGA
>NZ_JBSIPA010000164.1:0-12568 GCF_053574605.1 Caballeronia sp. M23-90
TCGCGCGCGGTCGATCCCACGCTGTGTTCGGTCGCGATCCTCGTTTCGTA
Organism: Caballeronia sp. M23-90; assembly: GCF_053574605.1. NCBI lineage: Bacteria > Pseudomonadati > Pseudomonadota > Betaproteobacteria > Burkholderiales > Burkholderiaceae > Caballeronia > Caballeronia sp. M23-90. The sequence continues at coordinate 51 of NZ_JBSIPA010000164.1, forward strand.
CACGCGTTGACGTAATGAATCGGCAAGACGCCACGCGGGCGTCTGCATCTTCTGCTCGAGATCCTGAATGTCCGATGCCGCCGATTTGATCTGCGAGGCAAGTGCATCGATTTGCGCCGGGTCGCCTTTTGCCTCGTTCACAATCGATGTCGCCCATGTGCGCGACGCCTTTACCAGATCTTCCGCTGACCAGTCCGAGCGCACAGCGAACCCGAAACCGTGTTCCGCCGCCTGGCGCATCATCATGTCGATAACGTCCGGGAATTCCTTGTCCAGTGCGCGCTTGGCCCATGCGTACTGGCCGTTCTGCAGCATGCGCTGGACGGCTTGTTCGGTGAGGGGCGTGGGATTGTCGAGCAGTTTTGCGCGCAAGAAATCTTCGAACGATGGCGTGACGAACTGCGGATCGAACTTGAGCGAGAGACGAATGAACGTATCGAAATCGCGGCGCAGCGCGGCAAGCGTTTCGTCTTTGAATGAGAGGGTAATCTGACCCATGGTGTGTCCCGGTTCGCGCGTCCCGCGCATCGAATTTTGGAATTTGCGCGGGTAAACAGTCGGCGTCGCTGCTAGAGCGATTGCCTTTCGTCTTTATAACGGCAGCGGGACGGCAAACTTTAGACAAATGGAGGAAGGCCTCCAATCGTGCGCTCCTTCATATCACTTCACGGGAATCGTCGTGCCCGCTGGCATGGGGACGGCTGTCACGCTGTTCTTCGCGCTGCCGGTCGCGATGCGGTCGCTGTAGGTCAGGTAGACGAGCGTGTTGCGTTTGGCATCGACGACACGCACCACGTGCAAGGTCTTGAAGATAAACGACATGCTCGCGGAAAAGATATCGGCCTTCTGCTTGAGCGGCGCGTCGATCTTGATCGGACCGACTTGACGGCAGGCAATCGATGCCTCGGACGGATCTTCGGCAATTCCAAGCGTGCCTTTGACGCCACCCGTGCGTGCACGCGACACATAACAGGTGACGCCTGTCACGCCGGGGTCATCGTACGCTTCGACCGTTACGCGATCCGAGCCGGTGAACCGGAAGTTCGTGTTCACGCTGGCGATTTCCTCGGCATGAAGACCGGGAACGGCGACGAGGGCAGCGATCGCTGCAAGTACGGGGAGGGCGCGTTTCATCGAAATCCTTCGAAGCTATCGTGGCAATGCGGCGGGCTATGCCGTTGGCAATGTAAAAACAAAAAAGGCGTCGTATTGTAACGACGCCTTCGTTCAGTCCGGATGAAACGAGTGCAATGAAAGATCAGTGAAAAATCAAATACAAGATCACCAGCACGATCACCGGAACACCAAGCAGCCAGCCAAGTAGGTAGGGCATGTCATCCTCCATTCGATATCTGATTTGATGAATCAAGTATCCTCAAGAGGCTGATCCGCTGATAGCCGCGCCTGTCCTATATGGATGTAGGCGGACTCCTATCGGACGCTCATGGTGTATTGCGTCACTTGCCTGTAGCGCTCGTTCGGGCGCAGCACGACGTCTTCGGCACTTTCCATGTTGATCTGGTTCGGGAATCCGCCCGCTTCCAGGCACAGCGCGCCGTGCTTCTTGTAGATCACACCTTGTTTGCCCGGCTCGCCTTCCAGATGATTGCTCGTATAGAACACGAGGCCGCGTTCGGTTGTCGATACAGCCAGCTCACGGCCGCTCGCCGGATGGTAGACGCTCGCCGCGTGCTGCAATTCCGGCAGTGCGGTGACCGCGCCAATCGAGCGCAACACAAAACAATGATCGATACCGCCATTCGCGAGCCTCACCTGCTCATTGTCCTGTGTCTCGATACACGGTCCGATCGCCGCCGGCTTGCGGAAATCGAACGGGGTATCGGCGACGTTTTCAAGCGTTGTCGGGATCGTGTTTTCATCGATGGCGAAGAAGTGGTCCGCCGCGATCTCGATCTCGTGATCGGCAATGCTCGATGGCACGCCCGACAAGTTGAAGTACGCGTGATTGGTGAGGTTGAGCGGCGTTGGGGCATCGGTGAAGGCGTCGTAGGCAATCGTCAACTCGCCTGCCGGGCTGAACGTGTATGTCACCTGAACCGTGAGGGCGCCGGGAAAACCGTTATCGCCCGCTGGCGATTCAAGCCGGAACACGAGCGATTCGTCCGTGTGCTTCGCCTGCCAGAGCTTGTAGCTGAAGCCGGTCGATCCGCCGTGCAGCGAATTCGGCGGCTGGTTTGCTTCGAGCGGGTATTCGACGCCATCGAGTGAAAAACGCGCGCCCGCGATGCGGTTTGCCCAGCGCCCGACCGTCGCGCCCATGTGCGCGGGGCCTTCGGTGTAGGCGGTGGGTGTGTCGTGGCCGAGGAGGATATCGGCGAGCCGGCCGTCGCGGTCCGGCGCGAACCACGAAACGAGCGCCGCCCCAAGATTCGTCACGGATAGCCGCAAGCCGTTGTCATGGCTGATGGTATGAAGTTCGACGGGCGTGCCGTCCGGGAGGTCGCCCCAATGGGCGCTGGAAATGTTCATGACGTGGTCTCCGGGTTATGGGTTTTCGCGGGTTGGCGAGGCGCTTCGGCCTTGAGCGGCCTGTCACGATACAGCGTGCGCACATAGTCCAGGTGTGCGCCGGCGGCGTCGCGGGCGCGTTGTGGATCGCGGGCGACGATGGCATCGAAGATCGCCTGATGTTGCGCGAGGAGATCGGCTTCGACTTGGTCGTCGTAATCGACCAGCCGGTGCGACGTCAGCATGGATTCGCGCACGAGTTCGTGCAAGCCGTGCATGACGTGGGCGAGCGCGAGGTTATGGGTGGCATCGGCGATGGCCAGATGAAACGCTGCGTCGTGCTCGGCGATGCGTGTGCGTTTCGGTTCGATGGCCGCCGTTTTCAGCGCTTGAAACGCTTCGGCGATGCGCGCGAGGTCGGCCTCGGTGGCGCGTTCGGCGGCATAGGCAGTGGCGAGGGATTCGAGTCCGTGGCGGAGTTCGAGCACGTCGTTGCTGGCGGTGGGATGCTGGCTGAGCAACGCGGCGAGCGGCGCCGAAACGAGGGGCGCGGTAACGTCAGACACTTCGAAGCCGCCGCGGGCGGCGGTGCGGATGAATCCATCGGATTCCAGGCGGATGAGTGCTTCGCGCAGCGATGGCCGTGAGACGTTCAGTTGTTCGGCGAGATCGCGTTCGGCGGGCAGGCGCTGGCCGGGGAGGAGGGCGCCGCTTGTGATCAGGGCACGGATCTGGTCGGAGACGACATCGGCGATGCGCACGCGGGGGTAGGAGTGGACGGGGTGGAAGGGGGGCGTTGGCACTTGGGGGGGTGTTTGGAGTGGGGGATTGGGCGGTTGTTCGTAGGGGTTGGGGTTGGTGCCGGGTTGTTGCTCTTCAGGTCTTCGCGCGTTCCGTCTTGGCTGATTTTTTTCGCACTATTAGCCACTGTCCGTGGCGGGACTTCATTTCACGGGTTTTGCGCTAGCGCTCGGAATAGTGTTCGTTGCGGTCGGAGTTAATGCCGGGTTGTTGCTGTTTGAGCTTGCTCGCGTTCTGTTCTAGCTGACTTTTGTAGCACTATTAGCCACTGTCCGTGGCGGGACTTCATTTCTTTTTCCAACGGCGAAAAAGAAACGAAGCAAAGAAAACGCCTTTCAACCGCTAATTCTTAAGTGTCCCGAGCGTGCACTGACAACTGTTTGGTACTTCACAAGAACGCTCGACGCCGCAATCAAGAACACTTGAACCCCTCCCCCTCCGTCAACAGATACCCACACGCTTCGCCACCAGTAACTGTGGCAGTCAATACGGAAACCTGGCCCAAGTGAACAACGGGTTGAGCACATGACGGCGCTACAGCATCCTGAACTTGCCGAGACTTTGCCGCCGGTGGTCTCAGGCTCGCGCGGGCAAAACGGAACCAGTACAGCCAACTCCTCCATTTGGGCGTCAGCGCGCGCAGCGCGGAAGCCTCATTAACGGATTCCGACACTGGTGGCGAAGCGTGTGGGTTGCCGTTTACGGAGGGGGAGGGTTTCAAGTGTTCTGAACTCCGGCGTCGAGCGTTCTTCTGAAGTACCAAACAGTTGTCACTGCACGCTCGGGACACTTATGCGCCGTCGGTGGAGAGGCGTTTTCTTTGCTTCGTTTCTTTTTCGCCGTTGGAAAAAGAAATGAAGTCCCGCCACGGACAGTGGCTAATAGTGCTAAAAAAATCAGCCAAGACGTAACGCGCGAAGACCTGAAGAGCAACAACCCGGCGTCGACCCAGCACCACCCCGTCCCTGGAAAACCTCAGTTTGACATGAAACCACACAAACTTTAAAGTCTTGGTCAGACCAAGCTGACCAGCAGAAGCAAAAAAAACTGAACAGCAAAAGCAAAAAACGCCCAGCGGTAACAAAAACCCCACCCCCCAAGCGCCAGCGCAAACCCCGTCCATGAAAGTCGCCCTGTTCGTCCCCTGTTTCATCGATGCGTTCTACCCCGAAGTCGGCATCGCGACGCTTGAGCTGCTCGAACGCCTGGGCGTAGACGTCGACTATCCCGAAGAGCAGACCTGCTGCGGCCAGCCCATGGCAAACAGCGGCGCGCAAAAGGAGGCCGCCGGCGCCGAGCGCGTCTTCGCCCGCAACTTCGCCGACTACGACTACGTAGTAGGACCCTCGGCGAGCTGCATTCATCACGTGCGCGAACACCTGACGGCGATCGAACAGACGGCATCGGTGAAAAAGGTCCGGGCAAGCGCCTACGAACTCGTCGAGTTTCTCCACGATGTCCTCAAGGTGCGCGAATTCCCGTGGGCCGAATTTCCGCATCGCGTGGGACTGCACAATAGCTGCAGCGCAATCCGGCACCTGAAGGAAGTATCGGCGTCGGAGATCAATGGCGCGCCTTTCTCCAAACCCCGTGCGTTGCTCGAAGGCGTGAAGGGCATCGAATTCGTCACACTCACCCGGCCCGACGAATGCTGCGGTTTCGGCGGCACGTTTTCAGTGACGGAAGAAGCGGTATCGGTGAGGATGGGGCAGGACAAGGTGCGCGATCACGTCGGCGCGGGCGCACAATACATCGTCTCCGGCGACATGTCGTGTCTCATGCATCAGCAAGGCTGCGCCGAGCGCCTGAAACTCGATGCACAATTCATCCACATCGCACAGGTTCTGAACGGAGCACGCGCATGAGCGACGTCGTGAAGGGAAAGAGCAAGCGGCTCGATCACGCGAAGGCGGCGGGCGCGTTTATCGCGAAAACGGATCACGTCGCTTTCCACGACAAACGCCTCTGGGACCTGCGCAGCAAACGCGATGCTCAAGCGCACGGCATGCCCGAATGGGAAACGCTGCGGGACCTGGCATCGGGGATCAAGGAGCACACGCTTTCCCACCTCTCCGATTACCTCGAGCAGTTCATCTCGCAAGCCGAGTCGCATGGCGTCACCGTGCATTACGCGGCCACCGCCGAGGAACACAACGAGATCGTCTACAAGCTGATGTCCGAGCGCGGGTTGACCACGCTGGTGAAAAGCAAATCCATGCTCACCGATGAATGCAAGATGCGCGAGTACATCGAACCGCGCGGCATCACGGTGATGGAAACGGATCTCGGCGAACGCATCCAGCAACTGGACAATCAGGATCCGAGCCACATGGTCGTGCCGGCGGTGCACAAGTTGCGCGCGGACGTCGCCGAGCTGTTCGGACGAACCATCGGCACCGATCCCAAGAACAGCGACATCCACTATCTCGCCGAAAGCCAGCGCATGAACACGCGGCCGTATTTCGTGCGCGAGAAAACGGCGGGTATGACGGGATGCAATTTCGCAGTTGCCGAGACGGGTACGGTCGTGGTGTGTACGAACGAAGGCAACGCGGATTTGTCGGCGAATGTGCCGCCGCTGCATATTGCGTCGATTGGTATCGAAAAGCTGATCCCAAAGATTTCCGATCTCGGCGTGTTCGTGCGCATGTTGTCGCGTAGCGCGCTCGGCTCGCCGATCACGCAATACACCTCGCATTTTCGCGCGCCGCGTCCGGGCTCGGAGATGCATTACATCCTCGTCGATCACGGCCGCTCCGAGCGCCTCGCGATGGAAGATTTCTGGTACTCGCTCAAATGCATCCGCTGCGGCGCGTGCATGAATACGTGCCCGGTTTACCGGCGTAGCGGCGGGTTGTCGTACGGCTTCACGTATTCCGGCCCGATCGGCGCCATCATCAATCCGACCTACGATATGAAGCGTTTCAGCAGCTTGCCGTTTGCATCGACTTTGAACGGGAGTTGCACGAATGTCTGCCCGACGAAAGTCAACATTCACGAGCAGATCTACAAGTGGCGCGAGGTCATCGCGGCGAATCATGAAGTACCGTTCGTGAAGGCCGAAGTGCTGAAGATGGCGGGGCGCCTGCTTGCCAGTCCGACGTTGTATCGCGGCACGGTGGCGTCGCTTGGCGGCGCGCTGAAACGCTTGCCGAACTTCGTGCTGTACAACCCGCTGAATATCTGGGGCCGTCAGCGTGACTTGCCTGAAACACCGGCTGAAACCTTCCATGAGTGGTACAAGAAAAATCGCAAGGCAGCGCAGAAATGACGACAACGCGTGAAGCTTTCTTGGCCAAGATCCGCGCGGCGCAACCGGCGGGCCGTCCGCGCCCCGAAGTGCCCCTCTTCGATACCCCTCCCGGCGAGCGTCTCGAACGCTTTCGTACGGCGCTCGCCGCGATGGGCGGCACGGTAGTCGAAGGCGAATCGCTCGATACCGTGCGTGCGCTGCTGGCCGAGCGCTTCGGCGCTGATGCAATCGTGGCATCGGCGGTTGCGGGTATCGATGGAAATCGTGCGCTTTCACCCGAAATGGCGCCTGCATTGCTGCAGGATGTCGATGCCGGCGTCGTGCGTGCGCGCTTCGGCGTGGCGGAAACTGGCTCGGTGTGGTTCAGCGAGGACGAGTACATCGTCAATTCGATCGGTTACCTCGTGCAGCATCTCGTGGTCTTGCTCGATCCGGCGCGGATCGTGGATGGACTGCAGGATGTGTACAGACAGGATGACTTCAAAAACGCACGATACGCAGTACTGGTGACGGGGCCATCCGCGACAGCCGATATTGAAGGCGTGCTGATTCGCGGCGCGCAGGGCGTGAGATCGTTGACGGTGGTCCTGCTCGCGGCTTGAACCGACGTTCCAGAGGTACAAAACCCGTTCCGGCTTGCATTACCGGAACGGGTTTTTTATCGGCCTGCCCTGAAACGATTACTGCGAGCCGAGCTTCTTGATCAGCACATCGAGCTGCGCCATTTCGTCTTCGGTCAGATCGGTCAACGGCGCACGCACCGGACCGGCGCTACGGCCGATCAGCTTCGCGCCCGCCTTCACAATGCTCACTGCATAGCCGGCCTTGCGATTGCGGATCGCGAGATACGGCATGAAGAATTCGTCGAGCAGACGGCCGGTCGTCACATGATCCTGCGATGACACCGCGCGATAAAACTCCATCGCCGTCTTCGGAATGAAGTTGAATACCGCCGATGAGTACACTGGCACGCCCAGCGCCTTGTACGCTTCGGCATAGACTTCGGCGGTCGGCAAGCCACCGAGATACGAAAAGCGATCACCCAGGCGACGACGGATCGTCACCATGTTTTCGATCTCGCCCACGCCATCCTTGAAGCCGATCAAGTTCGGGCAGGAATCGGCGAGACGCTCGAGCATGTCAGCGTTCAGCTTGGAATTCGCGCGGTTATAGACGATCACGCCGATGTTTTTCACCGCCTTGCACACCTGTTCGACGTGCGCGGCAATCCCTTCCTGGCTCGCTTCCGTCAGGTAATGCGGCATCAGCAAGATGCCGTTCGCGCCCAGCCGCTCGGCTTCCTGCGCATAAGCAATGGCAACGCGCGTTGGGCCACCGGCGCCGGCCAGGATCGGCACCTTGCCCTTGCAGGTTTCCGTCGCCGTGCGGATCACGTTCGAATAGTCGGTTTGCGTGAGCGAAAAGAACTCGCCCGTGCCGCCGGCCGCGAACAGCGCCGTTGCGCCGTAAGGCGCCAGCCATTCGAGACGCTCGGCGTAAGTGTCGGCGCGGAAGTCGCCTTGTTCATCGAAGTCGGTCAGCGGGAAAGACAGCAGGCCTTCGGAAACGATTTTCTTGAGTTCTTGAGGTGTCGTCATGTTCGGTCGTGAGTTGGTTTTTCCAGGCGGCCAGCAGCTACGAGATTAATCGACATACGTTGTCTGATGACATTCTAAGATCGATCAGATTGGCGATAGTATGGGTATTAACCCCCAGATCATATGGCAGTTGAGACACCTTACAGGCTGTATTTGCTGCCGCCGAGCGTGCATAGTATCCATCAAAGTACGACGTCAGACAAGATGAGTTTGCCTGCGCTCGTTGAAAATTCCGAGCGAGGCAGGTGAGCTTGGTGGGTCAGGCGGTCACATCGGCTGCCTGGTTGGCGCGCCGCAAGCGTTCCCGGCTATTCGACAAATGCATGCGCATGGCGGCGCGGGCGCTTTCGGCGTCGCGCCGGACAATCGCTTCCAGAATGCTCTCATGTTCGAGATTCACCAGCGACATGTACGCCTTCGGATCTGCCTTCGCGATACCCGCTGAATCGATGCGGTTTCGCGGAATCAGCGCCGTGCCCATTTGCGTCAGGATATCGACGAAATAGCGGTTGCCCGTTGCCCGGGCAAGCGCGATGTGGAACTGGAGGTCGGCCGCGACGCTGTCATTGCCATTGCGGCTGGTTGCTTCGATTGCATCGAGTGCGGCGCGCATGCGCACGAGGTCTTCGGGCTGCGCACGCTGCGCGGCCAGACCGGCGCATTCCGTCTCGAGACTGATGCGCAGTTCGAGCACCGAAAGAACATCGCGCAGGGTGGTGGCCGGCACCATGTCGATACCAAGCTTTTCGCGCCGCGGTTCCAGCACGAAACTCCCAATGCCGTGCCGCGTTTCGATGACCTCGTTTGCCTGCAATCGCGAAATGCCTTCGCGCACGACTGTCCGGCTTACGCCGAGCGTGATCATGAGCTTGGCTTCGGTCGGCAGTTTGTCGCCAGGTTTCAGGGCGGCAGATTCGATCTGTTCGATCACGTAGTCGAACACGCTCTCCGCCAGGTTGCGGGCACGTCGGGGTGTCGCGACGGATGCGAGGGGTTCGGCCATCAGAAACGCTCCTTGAGTCGGTCGGGCGATATATTCAAGCGAACATTATACCGTTGTCTGACGACCGCCAATTTTAAAGATTGGATGAGGTGCGCTGGGTCTCCTGGCTTTCCCAGTCCTCAACGTTCAGCTTGCTCACGCGACGGAACTCCCGGGTATTTCGAGTGATAAGTGTGAGTGCGCGGGCAAGGGCCTGTCCGGCGATGAGAGCGTCATACGGTCCACTTGGAGTTCCGGCCAATGCGAGTTCCGCGCGCACTTCCCCTGCGTGCCGGGCATCTTCAGTATCGAAGTCGAGAACTTCGAATTGCAACGCCTCAACACGCTTCAAGTTCTCGGCGGCGTTCTGGCTCTTGTATGCGCCGTAACATAGTTCGTGTGCGACGATGGATGAGATGGCGAAATCGCGCGGTCGATGCTGTCGCAGCCGAGCGAGAAATCCGCTATTTCCCTTCATGAGCGCAATGACGGCGTTCGTGTCGAGCAAGTAGTTCACTTAAAGAAATCCAGATCTGGGCGGTCCTGTTCGGTCGGCTGCTCAGTTGATACCTGGATAAAGCCTTCGTCGACGGGGCCGACGATGAATTCGAGCCATGACCAGTCATTGGCGATCGGTTCGAGGATGATCGCGTTGCCGTGGCGCCGCACACGCACTTCATCCACGTCCAGTCGGAACTCCTTGGGCAAGCGCACGGCCTGTGATCGGCCAGACTAAAAACACTTTAGCAGTATTTATAACCTTCCCCTCTTGATGAGATATATCAAATGTATATACCAAACTCATCAGGAAAGAAGAGGCAGTTTCCCGGTTGGCATGCCCTAGAGGTCGCATTTCGTTCTTGAAACATGAGCAGTGGCAACTTACTTCGCGAAATCGCTATGGCAGTGCACTCCATAGCGCTAAACGCAAAAAGCCCAATCTTTCGATTGGGCTTTTTGTCTGGAACCTTTTTGGCTCCCCGACCTGGGCTCGAACCAGGGACCTACGGATTAACAGTCCGGCGCTCTACCAACTGAGCTATCGGGGAACATCTGCAGCAGAGAAACGAGATTATATGGAGGGGATTCTAGCCTGTCAACACCCTGCGTTCATCTCGATTTAAAAACTTACCTACCAACAAAGAGTGCGTTAAACAGAGCGACAAACCGCCGCTTATGTATCAACGTTCGAGCAGTTCGAGCTTCTCTTTTACGTCCTTGAAATCGTCGGCTTCCGGCAGCGGCGCCTTGGTCTTGGTGATACTTGGCCATGCGCGCGAAAGATCCGCGTTCAGTTCGATGAAGTGCTGCTGATCACCTGGCACATCTTCTTCGGCATAGATCGCATTGACCGGACATTCAGCCACGCACACAGCGCAGTCGATGCACTCGTCCGGGTCGATCGAGAGGAAATTGGGACCTTCGCGGAAGCAGTCCACCGGGCACACGTCCACGCAATCGGTGTAACGGCACTTGATGCAGCTTTCGGTCACAACGTGAGTCATTCAGGCTCCTGCATGCGAAATTCGTGGGGGCGGCGAGGCAACTCGGACGCTGGGTTCGATCTCGAACCTTCAGTCTCTTTCCTGGGCTGGGCAGCCCGGCTATGCACATTGCGCGCGCCAAAACCAATATTGTAGCGTACCGGTAAAACTCAGCGCGACCCCGTTCCAGAAGGCCTTATATCCTTTAGTGATTTGTTTATGGGCGTATGCGGGCCTCCCGCAAGGTGCGGCAAAGGATTCGACGCCATGGCCCACGGGGCTCAGGCTTTGCACTTCGGGTAACATGCTCTTCGAGGCCGCCGGGGCAGACCAGCCAGTGCCTGGTCAGTGCGTTCCGTCGGACCGTGTCCTTATTGGCCGTGTCCTTACAGACCCTCCGTTTGCGTTTGCCCGCGGGATTTTGCCTGGCGGTTCTATCCGTTGTACTAGCCGTTCGTCTGGAACCATGATCATCCATTCGCTGCTCGATACCGATCTCTACAAGTTCACCATGATGCAGGTCGTCCTGCATCACTTCCCGGCAGCGCATGCGGAATACAAGTTTCGATGCCGTACGCAAGGTGTCGATCTCGTTCCGTACATCGAGGAAATTCGCGAGGAAGTGCGCGCGCTCTGCCAGTTGCGTTTCACCGAAGAAGAGCTCGAATACCTTCGGCGGATGCGCTTCATCAAGAGCGATTTCATCGACTTCCTCGCGCTCTTTCACCTCAACGAAAAGCGGGTGACGATCAAGCCGTCGGCGAAGAACAACGGGGAGATCGACATCGATATTGTCGGCCCCTGGCTGCACACCATCCTGTTCGAGATTCCCGTTCTCGCGATTGTCAACGAAGTTTATTTCCGCAACACGCAGCGCGATCCGACTTTCGAAACCGGCCGCGACCGTCTGCGCGACAAGATCGAGTTGCTTGGCGGCAGCCCAGAGGTATCCGAGTGCAAGATCGCCGACTATGGCACGCGCCGCCGGTTCTCCGGCAAGTGGCACGAAGAAGTCATCCTCAAGCTGAAGGAAGGTTTGGGCGAGCAGTTCACCGGCACGAGCAACGTCTATTACGCAATGAAGCACGGCCTTCGTCCCCTGGGCACGATGGCGCACGAGTACTTGCAGGCTTGCCAGGCGCTCGGTCCGCGGCTGCGCGATTCGCAGGTCTTCGGCTTCGAGATGTGGGCCAAGGAATATAGAGGTGATCTGGGCATTGCGCTCTCCGACGTCTACGGCATGAAGGCGTTTCTCAACGACTTCGACATGTACTTCTGCAAGCTCTTCGACGGCGCCCGTCATGACTCCGGCGATCCGTTCGACTGGGGCGAGCGCCTGATCCGTCACTACGAGCAGAACCGATGCGACCCGCGAACCAAGGTGCTGGTTTTCTCGGACGCACTCGACATTCCCAAAGTACTGCAGCTCTACGAACGCTTTCGCGGCCGTTGCCAGCTAGCGTTCGGCGTGGGTACGAATCTCACCAACGACCTGGGTTACCAGCCTTTGCAGATCGTCATCAAGATGGTTCGCTGCAATGGCCAGCCGGTCGCCAAGCTCTCCGATTCTCCCGGCAAGAACATGTGCGAAGACCAGGCTTATCTTGCGTACCTGCGCCAGGTTTTCGATATCGTCAAGCCGGTAGGAGAACTGTAACTCGTGCGCGTGCGTCCGGACGCAACCCGGCTGAGCGTTAGCCGTTCGGTCTAGGGTCGTGCGGCAGGGCTGCTCGTTATAATCGAGTCCTTGATCGACGCACCTGCCAACGAGGACCCACCCATGAAACCATCGCCCGCATGCTGGAAATCACGCGGGCGGCGCAGTTGGGATATGCGCTGGTTGATGCTGGTCCTCCCCAATATACTGCCCCCGTGGACTGACTGGAATCAAGTTCCTGATCATCCATCAGCGGGTCGAGTTGCCATGTTGA
>NZ_JBSIPA010000165.1:0-12531 GCF_053574605.1 Caballeronia sp. M23-90
ACTGCCATGGTCGCCAAGATCAAACCAGAGCCGGCATGCCGTTCAACCAGAAGCGGGACTAAATGAAAGGTCAAGGCTGCGAACGCGGCGTAGTACGCAGTGAAGCACACGCTCAAGCCCCAAAACGCTTCACGCAGCCCGGCGCGGCTGTGCTGCTCGTAGTCCACGCTATGTTCGCCGGCGAGCGCTCGTGCGCCGTGGTCATCGCCTGATTCGCGCAAAGTCTTGATGCGCTTGTGCAGCAGGAACTGCGGGCTCTCCTTGAGGCGGCGCGTCATGAAGAAGATCACGATGGCAGGAAACGTCGCGAAGATGAAGCAGCCCTGCCAGCCGATGCGCGGCAACAGCACGGCCGTCAGTCCCGACGCAATCAGTGCGCCGATCGGCCAGCCGCCTTGCACGAGGCTATAAATAAAGCCCTTGTTGCGGTTCAGGCGCGGATCGTTGGCGGCCGAATACAGCTCGTTGAGGTAAGTCGCGTTCACGGTTTCCTCGGCGTAGCCCAGGCCCGATAGCGAGCGGATCAGCACGAGCGGCCATTGTCCGAGCGCTCCGCCGACAACCGTCAGGCCAGAACACAGGGCCGCGCCCGCCACCGTCCAGAGCAGTCCCGCCTTACGCCCGGCACGGTCGAGCACCGGTCCGATCGCAAACGCGATCACTGCCGTGCCGATGGCAACCAGCGTCGCGATCTCGGCTTGCATCGCGGCATCCCAGCCATAGTGCTTGCCGATCTCCGGCAACAGCGTGCCAAACAAGATGAAGTCGTAGACAGCGAACACCCAGGCGAAAAACGCGACGATGGTGGCGCGTTTGACATCGACCGGCAGGATCTTTTCCAGCTTGAATCCGGACGCAGCGAGCGGATTTTCTTTCATCATGGCTCTCTTCGAAGAGTGGGTGCAGCGGATTATTTGCCGCGCGGGAAGCGGGCCAGGAAGTCGTCGGCGATTTCGTCGCAGGTGCAGAACCGCACCCCTTCGTGACCACGGAAGTATTCGATCAGCCGCTCGAGCATCAGGAGCACTTGCGGGCGGCCGGAAACGTCGGGGTGAATCGTGATCGGGAACACGGCATAGTCGTCATGCTCGCGATACACCCAGTCGAACTGATCACGCCACATCTGCTCGATGTCACGCGGGTTCACGAAGCCGTGGCTGTTGGGCGACTTCTTGATGAACATCATTGGCGGCAGGTCATCGAGATACCAGTTCGCCGGAATCTCGACCAGATCGGTTTCCTGACCGCGTACGAGCGGCTTCATCCACGCGCTCGGATGCTTGCTGTAGTCGATCTTGGTCCACGTATCGCCCACGCGCACGTAGTACGGGTGGAAGTCGTTGTGCATCAGGCTGTGGTCGTACTTGATGCCCTTCTTGACCAGCAACTCGTTCGATACCGGGCTGAACTCCCACCACGGCGCCACGTATCCGGTCGGGCGACGGCCGGACAACTGCGTCACCAGTTCAATGCTGCGATCGAGCACGGCCTCTTCCTGTTCCGGTGTCATCGCGATCGGGTTCTCGTGGCTATAGCCGTGAATGCCGATCTCGTGTCCGGCGTCCGCGACGGCTTTCATCTGCTCCGGGAATGTTTCGATGGAATGACCTGGAATGAACCACGTTGTCCTGATCTTTTCGCGCTCGAAGAGCTTGAGCAGGCGCATCGATCCGACTTCGCCCGCGAACAGGCCCCGGGAAATATCGTCGGGTGAATCCTCGCCGCTGTATGAACCGAGCCATCCGGCAACAGCGTCCACGTCAATACCAAATGCCACCAGGATTTCCTTGGCCATCGTCTTGCTCCTTCGTTTAAATGGGGTGCGGTGTAACGCAAGTGCTATGGCGGTGACGACGGGCGACAGCGCATCGCCCGGGGCTAAATGTACGTCGTCAACAACATTCATTTTTATTAGATGAGCACAAAAACACGCCGGATAGAGGGGGTTTACCCTTGTCTGCTTTTGATCGCCAACGTTCCGCGCTCAACGAAAGCTGCGCGGTCTGCACAGACACTGTAGGAAACGGATAATGCGTCTCATAATGGCTTATTCAGATTCGTTCACATGGTATTCATCACTTCCCTTCGTGCAGGCATGACTTCGGAGTTCAAATTTGAATCCTTATCTCTTCCATTTCTCGACAGACGCCTATTCCGAGGACCAGCGGTTCGACGTATGGCGGGACGAAGTCAATGCGATATTCGACGTAGGCATCGAAAAACCGGCTTCCCAGCGCTTTAACTACAATTTGTCGACCGGTTACGTCGGTTCGCTGTTAATGGGATGCGGCACGTGGGCAGGTGAGGATGATCCGGTTGCGTATAGCGTCAAACGTCCGTCGCAAATGATTCGACGGGATGGACTGGATCACTTCTACCTTTGTCTCGGCATTACACATTCATTGTCGGGATATGCCGCCCGGGCGACGATCAATGCAGAGCCGTCGAAGATTTATATCCTCGATCTCGCGCGGGAACTCGATTCGGAGATCATTGCCGGCGACACGATCATATTGACGATCGCACGCGATCTTCTTGATCCGCGCATCAAGTCGGCGAACCTGCACGGAACCGTATTGGAAGGCGCGCTCAGCACGCTGCTCGGCGATCACATGCATGCGCTGCGCAGGCAATTGCCCAACCTGGCGCCAGCGGAAATGCCTTATGTGGAACAAGCGACACTCGCCATGGTTTCGGCCGCCCTAGCGCCCTGTATCGCAACTTTGGCGGACGCGGAAAACGAGATCAATCAAACTGTCTTTAACCGGGTGCGCCGGTTTATCGACGCAAGCCTAAAATCGGCCGATCTCACACCCTCATTGATTTGCCGCGATGTCGGCATTTCCCGCGCACAGCTTTATCGGTTGTTTAGTCGTGAATCGGGCGTTGTTTCGTACATTCAACAACGTCGGCTCAACAAAATCCGCCAGATACTCGAAAGCCCGGCTGGTGCGGGTTATCGGATTTCCACCCTGGCTTTCGAATATGGCTTTAAAAGTGAATCGCACTTCAGCCGGACATTTCGCCAGGCATTCGGCTATTCGCCCCGTGAGGCGCGCGACCGGGGATCTTCGTTTGAGAAATCAGCTTCTAGTCCCACCGATACAGCCCAATACGCTGGCTCATTAAAAGAGGTACTCGGAAAGCTTGATTGATTCGCCGCTTTTGAGACGCTCAGGCAGGTTTTGGAGACTGTGAGGCAATTTGGATCGCCGCCTCGCTGTTACCATTTTCTCGCCTTATTCGTCAGGCTTATTCGTCAGGCTAAAGTGTTTCAATAAACAAAGCGCATCGGGGATCAAGATGAAGTCTCGCTGGCTGGCGCTGTGCGCCGCCCTGGCGCTGGCAGCCTGCGCCCAAAATCCGTCACACAGCAATCAAGTCCGGATTTGCGACGACCAGGGTTGCAGCAACCGCTCAAAAAATCAGGTGTCGTTCGAGGCATCAGGAAACGGCAATGACGCGGACACCGATGGCCGCATCACGGCGCTTAAGTCGGCGGCGCAAAAAGAGCCTCGCGCGGCCTACGACCTGGGGCTCCGGTATTTCCGCGGCGACGGTGTGCGTCAGGATAGTTATCAAGCGCTCGTGTGGATGCGAAAGGCCGCTGAAGGCGGCGATCTCGAAGCGCAAAAAGCGCTGGGAAATTTCTATTTGTTCGGCCTCGAAGAGATGGGATCAGATCCCCGCGAGGCCGAGAAATGGCTGCTGATTGCATCGGGGCGAGGCGATGCTGAGTCGCGCAAACTTCTTGAGCAAGCGAGAGCTGCAAAGAAGTCAGAGGAGACCTACTACAAATGGCAAACCGAATGGCGAGCAGTCTATTACGGCTATTGGTCTTCGGGCTATCCGTACTACGGTCGCTGGCAGCAGCGTAGCTGGTACGGATACTAAGCATTCCTTTTTAGACGGCTGGTTGCGGCTTCTCGCGAAGCCGGGCGAGTCGCATGCCGATCACTCACAACGCAGCTAATAACATGACTCTCAGTTCAGAATTTCCCGGCGTGAAGAAAGTACTTGCGGTCCTCCTGACGGTATCGCTAAGCGCTTGCGGCGGCATGGTATCCACGGGCGGTCAGAGCGCGGGTGTCTCGGGCGCAGCGGGTGGCGCGACGAGCGCCGGCGCCGATGAAACGCTTGAACGTTGCACTGCGCCCCTCGGCACGATCGCGGTCGATGACGGCCGCAACGCCGACTGGTTCGGCGCGTTCGGCAGCGCCACGCAAGTGACGTCGATCGACCCGTTGCTGCGGCTCGCGGTACAGCAGTCGAACTGCTTTGTGATCACATCTATCGGCAACCAGAAATCCGATGCGCGCATTTCACGCATCACGTCGCTGCAGCGCAACTCGGGGGAATATCGGGCGGGGTCGAAACAGCAGAAAGGACAGCGGGTTGCGGCCGATTACTACATGGAACCGCAGATCGTCATCAACGACTCGGCCATTGGCGGCGTCACCGGCGTGCTCGGTGGCCTGGTCGGGAACGCTGCGATTGCCAGGCTGGCCGGCGGCATGCAGAGCCGGGCGTCCGTTGTGACCCTGACGCTGTTCGACGTACGCTCGGCGGTCCAGATTTCGGCCGCCGAAGGTAACGCGACGGCGACCAACTATGGCGCGGCGTTGTCGGGACTGGGCGGCGGCGCTGCGGGCGGTCTGGGCGGCTTTTCGAAGACGCCGGAAGGCAAGGCGACGGTGGCGGCGTTTATCGATGCCTACAACAAGATGGTCGTCGCCCTGCGCAGCTACAAGGCGCAGGACGTTCAAGGTGGCCTGGGCCGCGGTGGTCAATTGAAGGTCAACTGAAGTTCAACTGATTGCCGGAGACGGCCGTGCCGGCATGCCTGAGAGGAGCGTTGTGATGAAAAGCCGTATCAAACGGTTGTTGAAGCTTGCGAGCGTCATTGTGTTCCCTGCAGTGGCGCTCGCAACCTCCCTTCCCGCCCGCGCACTCACGCCCGCGGATCAGAACGAGGTTCAAAGCTTCACGCTCACTGACGACTTCCTCAAGCGCTTCGAAGCAGCCGCCGCTGAAGGCGGCGCGCGGGCCGAAGAAAATGATCCGAAAAAGGCCACGGCGATGCTGTCGTCGATCGATGCAATGAGCGCGTCGATTGCAAAGACGCCCGCGAGCAAGGCCGCGCTCGAGAGACACGGCCTGACGCCGCGTCAGGCCGCTGTCGGCGCGATCGTCCTGATGCGCGTGCAGATGACAGACGAAATGCTCGCCGATCCAAAGCAGGCGAAATACGTCGATAAAGCCAAGATCCCCAGCGCCGCGAACATGGCGTTCTACCACGAGCACAAGGCCGAAATCGTAAAGGCATTTCAGCGTGGTAAGGATGACTGATCATATTTTCCGATACTGCGCTCCCTCGCGCAGCATGATCTGAATCTGCGCGACGCCCTTAGGCCATCTCCTCCACCAGCAAGTGTTCCAGAATGGCCTTCATCAGGCCAGGAAACCGGCTTTCCAGTTCATCGAGCCGCAACGTATTCTGGTGAACCGTGCCGGCCACCCGCGTCTGCACGAGACCCGCGTCGCGCAAGATCCTGAAGTGATGCGACATGCTCGACTTCGGGCGGCCGCCGTCCAGTTCGCCGCATGTGGCCTCGGTGACGCGCGCCAGATGCCGCACGATGTCCAGACGCACAGGGTCACTGAGAGCATTGAAAATCCGCTCGAGGGCGAAGTCCTTGGGGGCGGGATGGTTATAGTTGCGCATAAAGCAAATGGTAAAGGATTCTGCGATACTCCGGTTATTCGATTTTTATCGAACTATCGAAACAGCGCATTTTTTGGAGCCTCGCAGATGCCGACATTGTTTGAGCCGTTCAAGCTGAAAGACGTTTCCCTTCGCAACCGCATCGCCGTTCCGCCAATGTGCCAGTACATGGCCGACGACGGGCTGATCAACGACTGGCATCGCGTGCATCTGGCTGCGCTTGCGCGTGGGGGCGCCGGGCTCGTGATCGTGGAAGCGACGGCGGTGTCGCCGGAAGGCCGCATTACGCCGGGTTGCACGGGACTTTGGAACGACGAACAGGCGCAAGCCTTCGTGCCGGTGGTGGCGTCCATCAAGGCGGCAGGCGCCGTGCCCGGCATCCAGATCGGTCACGCGGGCCGCAAGGCGAGCGCCAACCGTCCGTGGGAAGGCGACGACCATATCGCGGAAAGCGATCCACGCGGCTGGGCGACCATCGCGCCGTCGGCAGTTGCGTTTGGCGGCGGCTTGTCCAAGGTGCCGAAAGCCATGACGCTCGACGATATCGCGCGCGTGCGCCAGGATTTCGTGGCCGCTGCAAAGCGCGCTCGTGATGCAGGCTTTGAGTGGCTGGAACTGCACTTCGCGCACGGCTATCTGGGCCAGAGTTTCTTCTCGACACATTCCAACCAGCGCGATGACGCTTACGGCGGCAGCCTTGAAAACCGCAGCCGCTTCCTGCTGGAAACGCTTGCCGCGGTGCGCGAAGTGTGGCCCGAGCATCTGCCGCTGACGGCGCGTTTCGGCGTGATCGAATACGACGGACGTGATGAGGAGACGCTTGCAGAGTCCATCGAACTGGCCCGCAATTTCAAGCGTGGTGGTCTCGATCTATTGAGCGTGAGCGTTGGGTTTTCCACGCCGACCGCGAACATTCCGTGGGCGCCGGCGTTCCTTGCGCCTGTTGCCGAGCGGGTACGCCGTGAAGCCCAGATTCCGGTTGCATCGGCGTGGGGAATCGATACCCCCGAACTCGCCGATGGCACCGTTCGCGACAACCAGCTCGACCTCGTGATGGTAGGCCGCGCGCATCTGGCCAATCCGCACTGGCCGTACTACGCGGCGAAGAAACTGGGGATCGAACGTGCGGCCTGGACGCTGCCGGCGCCCTACGCGCACTGGCTGGAGCGTTACGCGGTCAGCTAATAGTTCGATGCCCTCGCTGGGCCGGCGCATGACGGCCGGTCCGCGTTCAGGCAAACCGATGATCCTCCAGCGCATGGCGGCACACCTGCAACATCCGCTGAACAACGGTACTTGCCGGGTTCAGTTTCATGTCGCCGGTGAAAAGGCCCTGCACATCGGCGCGTTTCAACGCAATGCCGACGCCGATCAGATCGCGTTGTGCAATTTGCAACGCGAGCTGCCCAAGGCGAACACGGTCGAGCCACGGTAAATGGAGGCGGTTGCTCGAAAGCCATGACCGGCACGCGATCACGACATGATCCACGCGCCAGTCACTCGTGAGCGCGTACGTCGCCGCTGCCGTGGCGACGACGTAACACAGTAATTCAGCGTGCGCCTCGGGAAGGAGGCTCATATCACCTGTTTCCATACTTGCACTTTTTACAATGAACGCCGGATGGTCGTAGCAACGATCCCGTTATCCTGCCACGACAAATCGCTGGCGGAACAGTTTATCGGCTGGCGTAAGTGTTGAAATTTGGGGCGCGGTCATTGCGCACGCGACATCGCAAGAGCTTACCCATACGGGGCCGAATTTGCAGAAACAACAGCGCGGTCCGTACCAGCTTCACGAAACAATCGCGCTCAGATAAGACGGCAGTTCCGGCTGTTCAAGGCGGCTGACGAGATCGAAACGCAGCATCCAGCGGGTATCGGCTTCGTCCAGATGCTTTTGCAGTTCCTTTGCAGCGCGCGCCGGCTTGTTTGCAAGGAGCGCATCGATTATGCGCAGGTGCTCGGCAAACGCGTTGTCGATAAGCTCGCCCGGTATGCTCAAGTAAGGGTCCGCAAGATAACGTGTCGGCACGAACAGCACATGCGTGCGCGCGAGCGCCTGGACGATCTCGCGATTCGGACAATACGAAAGCAGATCGATATGCAGATCCGTTTCCGCTGTGTCCATATCCGAGCCGCCGCGCACTATTTCAGCCTCCAGCCGCTCGCGCATGATCTCCAGCTTTTCACGGCTGACAAAGGGGGCCGCGTGCATCAAAGCAG
Organism: Caballeronia sp. M23-90; assembly: GCF_053574605.1. Classification (NCBI taxonomy): domain Bacteria; kingdom Pseudomonadati; phylum Pseudomonadota; class Betaproteobacteria; order Burkholderiales; family Burkholderiaceae; genus Caballeronia; species Caballeronia sp. M23-90. The sequence goes on from NZ_JBSIPA010000165.1 coordinate 7,949, forward strand.
TCGGTTCGAGCAGCCGCCGCATTTCAAACAAATGCCCGATGCGCTCGGCCGTCACGCGTTCGGCAACCCAGTGGCCAATGCGATCCTTCGATAACGCGCCCACGCTGTGCATGCGCGCCATCACATCGCGTGCGACGGTACGGCTGACGTTGAAATGCTGCGCGAGGCGCTCTTCCGTGATCCGCACGGAACCAAACAACACGCGCGTGCACAGTTCCCGCTCCACAGCCGCGTACATTCGCTCCCATTGCGGCGTGCTGGTCAGTTCGAGTTTGTCGAGGGTGGCGGAGCGGCCATCGGGACAGCCCTCCGGTCCACCGGCTACGAGATAACCGCGCCCTTCGTTCTCTGTCACGAGTTTGTCGGCGCACAGCGCGGCCAAGGCCGAGCGCGCGGGCGACCGGCTGATGCTGAAAGATTTCGCCACTTGCGCTTCCAGCAGTTTTTCGCCCGGCAGGATGCGCCCGGACTCGATCATCTCTCTTAACAGAAGATAGACGCGCCGATGAATCGAAGCGCTGGCTTCGGCGGACGGCTCGGCCTCTGGTGTGACGATTAAGGAACTCATAGTGGGTCGTGACGCGCGGTCGGAAGATCAAGCGTTACTCTAGCGCATCGCTGCGCGGACGGGAGCAACACGGCACGCGTGGTTACGTCGCGAGGAAACGTCCGATCTCGCGATTGATGAATTCTGCCGATTGCGGGTCGGCGTCGGTGGCCGCCAAGTGTCCGCTCGTCGATGGCAACCGCAGGAACCTACAGTCGGGAATCACCCTCGCCGCCCATTCCGCGGCTTCAACCGGGTTGTACAGATCCAGTCCGGGTGCGCCGATCATCGTCCGCGCGTGGATGGATTGCAGCGCGCGTTCCGTATCGCCGGTGAATCCCGGAGTCGTACCCACATCGTGCGCGTCGTACGCCCAAGATTGATAGATCCAGTCCAGCGGATCGCTTTGCTGCGCGCCCCACCAGGCTGCGCGTTGGCTTATCCAGTCAGGAACGCTGGCCGCATCTGGAACGTCCCGGGCGAAACGTTCCGGCGTGCGCATCGCGAAGATATGCATGATCGCAATCCACGCTTCCATGCCGCCGTTTCCTGTTCCAAGGCATAAGCGTGCAGCGTGGTTCATCGCAGCGGCCCACGGTGCGGTCTTCGCCATCGGCGTGAGCGCGACGATATTGCGCATGAAGCGCGGATAGGAGACGCCCCATTGCAACGCCTGCATGCCGCCCATGGACGCGCCCACCACACTTTCCAAGGTACGTACGCCGAGGTGTTCGAGCAACGCCATCTGGCTTTGGACCATATCGCGGATGGTAAAGCGAGGGAACTGGCGGCCGGGTTGTGTCTGCGAGTTGGACGGAGAACTCGACAAGCCATTGCCAATTGCATCGATCACCACAACCGTGACTTGCGCGGGATCGAATGCATGCTCGCCTCCAATCAGGAAATCGAGCCGGTGATGCGTACTGCCGATCGCGCAGAGGCCGAGCACGACCGGCCGCAATGTATCGGCAAGATCGCCATGAACGACGTACGAGAGTTCCAGGTCATCGATGCACTCGCCCGATTCCAGCCCGAACGCTCCGAGCGCGCACATGTGATGCGCCGATTCGATCCATCCGGGTTGCATTGGAGGATGAGGCATGTTCAGAACTCGATGACGGAACGGATGTCGATACCACGCGCGAGCCGGTCCAGTCCCGTGTTGATATCGGCGAGTTTGATGCGGCCCGTGATGTATTCGTCGAGCAGCAAGGTTCCTTTGAAATACGCATCGACCAGCATGGGGAAATCGCGTTCGGGCACCGCGCCGCCGTAACTTGCACGCACGATGCGCTTCTCGCCCATCAACGTTCCCCAGCGCAAGGCAAGGTTTTCCTGTGCGGGCAATTTGCCGAGCCAGACCACGTTGCCGCCGACACGCACAAGTTCCAGACTCGCCTGGAACGCAGCGGGATTGCCCGCAGCCTCGAACACATAATCGGCGCCTCGGCCCGATGTCAATTCGGCAAGCGCGTTGTTGAGATGCTCGTTGGCAAGCAAGGTATGCGTTGCGCCAAATACCGTTGCGATCTTCAGCTTGCCAGGATCGCGGTCAACGGCAATGATTTTTTCCGCGCCGGCAAGCCTCGCGCCCTGTATGGCCGATAACCCGACTGACCCGCATCCGATCACGCAGACGGAACTCCCGGCTTCGACCTTGGCCACGTTCAGCACAGCGCCCACGCCCGTCATCACGCCGCATCCGATCAGGCACGCGCGGTCGAACGGCATCTCCTTCGATATCGGCACCGCGCAGTCCTCCGTCACCACGCACAACTCCGCGAAGCTTCCCGAGTACATGAGCTGATGCACGGGCTGGTCACCGAAAAAAAGGCGCGGCCGGCCATCGAAATGCCATGCCAACGGCGCCCGGTCACGATACTGCTGGCAGAGTATCGATTGCTGCCTCATGCAATAGAAGCAGCCGTTGCAATGCGGATTCCACGATGTAATCACGTGGTCACCCACCGCGAGATTCGTCACCGCCTTCCCTACCCACTGCACGACGCCCGCCGCTTCGTGGCCGGGCACGAACGGAACAGGCACGCCAAGGTCGCCGCGTACCGCTTCGAGGTCCGTGTGGCAAAGACTGGTGGCGCGCACGTTGACTACGACATCGTTGTCGGCGAGCGCACCCAGTGTCAGGCGTTCGATGCTCAACGGCCGGCCGGTCCCGGTCAATACTGCTGCGGCGAAATTCATAGGCTCGTAAGTTCAGCGACGCTGCGCCGCGCCCTTGTAGAGGATCTGCTGGTTGCGCTCGCCGATCTGTTGATGCAGCGCGACGAACTCGGGTTCGAGATCGACCGTTGGCCGTGGTTCGTGCTCGAAGGTATTGAACGTGTCGACACCACGCACGAGCGTCGCGCTGTCATCGCCTTCGAGTTGGCGGACATAAGTCGGAATGTAGCGGATCGCATAACCAATGCGGCGTTTGTCGGAAGCGTTCGGCGGCGAGCCGTGCACGATCCGGACGTGGTGCAGCGACATCTCGCCGGGCTCCAGTTCGATCGATACCGCTTGCGCCTGATCTACGTCCACCGCGACTTCCTGCCCGCGCGTCAGCAGGTTATGTTCGGAGAACGTATCGCGATGGGGAATCTGGTCGAGCAGATGCGTCCCGGGGATAACCTGCATGGCGCCGTTCGCTTTATTGCTTTCCGATAACGCCACCCAGGCTGTCACCACGTCCGGCTTCGAAAGCCCCCAGTATGTCGAATCCTGATGCCATGAGACGAAGGCTGGATCGCGCGCGTCCTTGATGAAGAAACTGCTTGCCCAGCACAGCAGGTTTTCGCCGTAGAGATCGTCGATGGCGTCGACGACCTCACGTTTCCTGACAAGGTCGTTCAGCCACGAAAACAGCAAGTGGCTCTTCACGTTCAGCGCTTTCTTGCGCAGCTTGTCGTTGCCATGCTCGAAGTCTTCCAGACGTTCGCGCAGTTCTAACGCCTGCGCCACGGACATCACGCGTACCGGCGCAACGTACCCGAATTCCTTGAAGTGCTGGACCTGCTCTGCGGTGAGTGCTTTCAACATGTATCGTCTCCGGTTATAGCTTTGAGTGCTCACGCCGCCTGGGCGGCTGCGAGGCGCTCCGTCTGTGGTTGCGCGGCGGTCGCCGGCGCATGCAAGTGGCCGCCCGATGTCAGTGCGCGGCAGTCGACCCTGCGCACGTCCGTGATACCGCACAGCGCCATGGTCAGGTCCAGTTCGCTGCGAATGATCTCGAGGCAGCGCGTCACGCCCGCTTCCCCTTGCGCGCCGAGTCCATACAGGAAAGCCCGGCCTATGTACACCGCGCTTGCGCCGCACGCGAGCGCCTTCAGCACATCCTGGCCTGAGCGGATGCCGCCATCCATGTGGACTTCCATCTCGCCGCGAACGGCATCGGCAATATGAGGCAATGCGCAAATCGTCGATAACGCTCCGTCGAGCTGACGTCCTCCATGATTCGATACCACCAGTGCGTCGGCGCCGCAGCGCGCGGCCATCAAGGCATCTTCAGGATCGAGGATGCCCTTCACGATCAGCTTGCCTTTCCACAGGCGCCGCACCCATTCGACGTCCTTCCATGTGAGGGTTGCATCGAACTGATCGGTGGCCCAGTCAGCCATGGAAGCAATACCGGTCACACCGGGCGCGTGTCCTACGATGTTGCCGAAGGTCCTCCGCGTTGTACCCAGCATGCCGGCGCACCATCGCGGACGGCTCATCATGTTCACGAGATTGCGTGGCGTAAGTTTCGGCGGCGCCGACAAACCGTTCTTGCGGTCCTTGTGACGTTGCCCCTGTATCTGCAGATCGAGCGTCAGCACGAGCGCGGAACATCCGACCTCCTCTGCACGTTTGATCAGGCTCGCGATAAACCCGCGGTCCCGCATCATGTAGAGCTGGAACCAGAACGGCTGCGTGATCGCGCCGGCAACATCTTCGATAGAGCAGATGCTCATGGTCGATAACGTGAACAGCACGCCGACGGCGAGATCCTCGCGGCGCGTGCGGCAGAGCGCTTCGGCGTGCCGTTCACGTTATA
>NZ_JBSIPA010000166.1:0-12473 GCF_053574605.1 Caballeronia sp. M23-90
TGCGGGTTTTTTCATCGATGGCGCCAAGTTGCTGCGCGATCGATGAAAAAACCCGCGATCAAAGCGCTGCGCCACGTATGCGCAGGCTGGCAGAAGTGATGCGCATCCGGCCTTTCCTCGACAGCCTGTATCGTCCGCGCGATGAAAACCGGGTGCCGAAGGACGAGGTCATTGTGTGCCGCTGTGAAGAAGTGACGGCGGGGCAACTACGCCAGTTCGTGGCACTCGGTTGTCTCGGGCCGAACCAGGCGAAGTCTTTCGGCCGATGCGGCATGGGACCGTGCCAGGGACGCATGTGCGGTCTTACGGTGACCGAAGTGATCGCCGATGCTCGCAGCGTCACGCCTGAAACCGTCGGCTATTACCGCATTCGCCCACCGATCAAGCCGCTCACGCTCGGAGAACTCGCCGGTGACTAAGCCCGCAGCCAACGAGTCGGACGTGCTGGTGATCGGCGGCGGCTTGCACGGGTCGAGCAGCGCGTTTCATCTTGCGCAGCGTGGCGCGAGCGTGACCGTGCTGGAGGCGGATTACATCGGGCGGCATGCATCGGGTGTGAATGCGGGCGGCGTGCGCACGCTCGGCCGACCCGTGCCCGAGATTCCGTTGTCGCTGATGTCGCGCGAGATCTGGCACAACATCGTGGAAACAGTCGGCGATGACGCCGGTTTCGTCGCGTCGGGGCAGTTGAAGATCGCGGAAACCGACGCCGAACTCGATGAATGCCGCGAACGCGTCGCACTGCTCGAGTCGCACGGCTTCACGCATGAAAAGATCATCGATCGCGAGACCCTGCTCAAACTTGAACCGGCGATCACGCCGCAAGTCACCGGCGGTATCTGGGTCGAACGCGATGGCTACGCGTTGCCGTTTCGCGCAACGACTGCATTTCGCAAGGCAGCGGAGCGCAACGGTGCGGTGTTCCACGAAGGGACGCCTGTGACGCGAATCGAACAGATTGGCGAACGCTGGATTGCGCATACGCCGCGAGGGGATTTTTCTGCCGGGCAACTCGTTGTGACCGCCGGCGCATGGGCCGGCGAACTCGCGGCGCAAGTCGGCGAACCGGTTCCTGTTCATCCGGAAGGGCTCATGCTGATGGTCACGCATCGCGTGGCGCCATTCTGTCGCGCGACGCTGGGCGCAACCGGCAGGCCGTTGTCGTTCAAGCAATTCGATAACGGCACGGTCGTGATCGGCGGAAAGCTGATCGGCATTGCGGATCTGCCAGGACGTCACGGTGAAGTCGATTTCCTGCGGCTGGTCAAGAGCGCGAATACCGTGGTCGATCTGTTTCCGCATCTGCGCCATCTCGGTATCAACCGCGCGTGGGCCGGCGTGGAAGCGTTCACGGACGATTCGCTGCCGGTGATCTCGCGCAGCAAACGTGCGTCGAACCTGACGTACTCGTTCGGATATTGCGGCAGCGGTTTCCAGCTTGGACCGGGCTGCGGCAAGCTGGTGTCCGAGCTGGTTCTGGACGGCGCGGCGTCGTTGCCGCTCGATGCGTTTGCCATCGACCGGTTCAACGGGTTTAATAGCGCCCCTGCAGCAACTTGAACCGCGCTTGAAGCAACGTGCGGCCATTTTCATTTCAAAGGAAGACCATGAGCGATATCGTCAGGATCGAAACCAATCAACGCATGAGCCGGGTTGTGAAAGCGGCGGGGCTGGTGTTCATCGGCGGTCAGACATCGAATGACCGTGCGCCCGATGTAAAACTGCAAACGCAGCAGGTGCTTGCGAAGATCGACGGATTCCTCGCGCAAGCTGGCATCGACAAGACGCGGCTGATCTCTGCGCAAATCTGGCTGGCCGATATTGCCCGCGACTTCGCGGGCATGAACGAAGTATGGGACGCATGGGTCGCGCCGGGTTGTGCACCGACACGCGCAACGGTCGAATCGAAGCTCGCCGCGCCTGACTTGCTGGTTGAAATCACGGTGACTGCGCTGGGCGAATGATGTTTGCAGGGTGGATGGTGCGGTAAGCGGGCAATAAAGGAACCTCCGCCGGAACGCAGATACAATTCGGCAGCGCCTGATTCGTCCAACACCGACCAGATTCCATCCAATGCGTAATCCATCCCGGGCCGTACTCCTTGGCCCGCTCCTGAAGGGCGTCTCGCGGTCCTTCTACCTCACCCTGCGTGTGCTGCCTGTCGGGATGCGCGATCCGATCGGGCTGGCTTACCTGCTGGCGCGCGCCGCGGACACGATCGCGGATACTTCGCTGATTTCGCCGACGCAGCGGCTGGAGCTCTTGTTATCGCTGCGCAACCTGGTGAACGGCGCGCCCGATGACGGTACGTTGACGGAGCGTCTCGCGCAGGAAGTCGCGGACCAGCAAAGTCTCTCCGATGAAAAGGTGCTGCTCGAATCGCTCGGCGGCGCATTGACGGTGCTGTCGCAATTGAGCGACGCCGACCGGACAGCCGTGCGCGGGATCGTGTCTACACTGACGCAGGGCATGGAATTCGACCTGCATACGTTCCCCGATGAATCGTCGGGCCGCATTGCTGCGCTCAATACGCTCGAAGAACTCGACACCTACACCTATCTGGTCGCCGGTTGCGTGGGCGAATTCTGGACGCGGATGACGTACGCGCACATGCCGGGCACGTTGAAGGGCGAGCCCGGGATCACGTTGTCGAACGGCGTTCGTTTCGGAAAGGCGCTGCAAATGACCAACGTGCTGCGTGATTGCAGCAAGGACTTGCGCATCGGGCGTTGTTATCTGCCGTCGCCCATGCTTAACCGATACGGTCTGTCGCCGGAGGATCTGCTCACACCAGGCGCGTCGCGCCGTGCACAACCGCTGTTGTTCGAACTGTTGCGCCTGACGCTGGACCATTACCGCGCGGCAGTCGACTACACGTTCGCCATTCCAGCACGCTCGGTCCGCCTGAGGCTTTCGTGTCTGTGGCCGGTGTTGATCGGCCTGGAAACGCTGGTACTTCTCGTCAATAACGACGAATGGCTCGATGCCGCGAAAATTTCGAAGATCGGTCGCAACAAGGTGTACAGGATCGTTGCAGCTTCGACATTGCTCGAGCCATCGGATCGAATGCTGCGCGCATGGATTGACCGCTTGATTACGCGCATTGAAGCGCGCCTCAACGGCTGAGAAAAACGCGGAGGAGTGCCGCCGTATTCTCGGGATGCGGCAGGGCGGATATCATAGGGGCCGTCGTTCTTACAAGACGACTCTCCGCCCGGCTCGAACCGGACCAGAATTCAAGTAGCAGCACTGGCTCTGTCACGCATGAACTCCACTCCCGATGCCCCCGCACGTCCCGCAATGCGTTCCCTGACACTTCTGGAGGCGCGCGTACTGGGCGTGCTCGTCGAGAAACAGCATACGGTGCCCGATGCTTATCCGCTGTCGGTGAACGCACTGACGCTCGGTTGCAATCAGAAGACTGCGCGCTCACCGGTAATGAACGTTACCGAGGCCGATGTGCTGACAGCTATTGATGAACTCAAGCGCCTGAGCCTGGTATTCGAGGGCAGCAGCAGTCGGGTACCGCGCTTCGAACACAACATCACCCGTTCGCTGGGTGTGCCGAGCCAGGCTGCCGCGTTGTTGACCACGCTGATCTTGCGCGGTCCGCAGACGCCTGCCGAGTTGCGGCTGAATGCTGCGCGCCTGCACAGTTTTGCGGATATTTCGTCGGTAGAAGCGTTCCTCGACGAACTCGCTGAAAACGAGCCGCCCCGCGTGGTCAAGTTGCCGCGTACACCGGGCGAGCGCGAAAGCCGCTGGGCGCATTTGTTGTGCGGCGAGGTCGCGATCAGCGAGGTATCGACGGGTGCAATGGTCGATGACTCGATTTCCTATAACGACTTCGACCTGTTGAAAGCGGAGCAGAAGCGCTTGGCCGAGGAAGTCGCGCGCTTACGCGTGCTGGTCGAGAGGATGGCTGGGGAACTGGGGATCAAGGCCGAGGAGTGAGGGAAATGGGCGTGGTGCGTTGCAGAGCCTCGCGTGCCAATCTACGTACGTGTGTATGGATAATGATCAGGATTCCGATTGCGAACTACAACACGACTCACCTGGGCGAATTCTATGCGGCAAGAAGGAGCCACAACATCCAGTCTGTCATGTATACGTGCTCGACAGTGGTAACAGCACGTACGGGATCATGATCGACGGCGCGCCGGTGAACGCTCCCCACGCAGCGTTCACCGGATTTACAGCGGCGCACGCAGACGATTGACACTGACGTACGTTGTTGTTTATTTTGTTCTGTGGTCCATGAAAGCCGGGATGGCATCGCGCTATCCGGGCTCTTTGCACGGAGAGCGAAGCGAACTATTTTGACGGTGCCCCAACAGATAGTCGTGCCCGTTTCTTGCTCTGTCCAGACTGGCAACGCATGTATCGGCGCTGTAGACTGCTAGCTGATTCAGTTAAGTCAGATTGCCACTCCGGTGCACCCTACCGTCACTCGCATCACTACCCGACACTACTCCACACGCAATGAGCGCGCAGATGAAGCCGATCAAATTTGTCGATGCCAAGTCGTTCTTCGGCATGATCGTCATGATTTTTTTGCTCGTCGTAACGGCAGTGTGGCTCAGTCTGGGCGGGATTTTTACGCGAAAAGGCAGGGAGTGCTTCAGAAAGATTTTTCGCGACAAATAACGCGGGGGAAACTCGGCGAAGAACAACAGTTGGTTTATTTAGGCTTCCTGTATTAATTTCAACTCTGCATCATTTTTTACAGGGTTCGCATATCCATCACACCGGTCTCATATCAAAAGTCGTCCCCACTCATAGTCGATGCCATCCGGTGTGAACGGGAGGACGCCGGCGCCTGGTGTAAATGTGAGTTCGCCAAAATAAATTTCGCTATCAGGCGCGTACAAATCCACCCGGACGTAGTCGAAATCTTCCGCCAGAGTGGCTGCGGTATCCAATATCGCCTTGAGATTGTGGGGCGCGGGAGCGGGCGTATCGCTGCGTTTGTAATAGCCGATAGCGATTTCCAGGTGATTCCAGTGGATGTCGTAGACGTCGCCATGCGTGTTGTTCCCAAACCGGTCCGAGATCACCAGTATGTACATGGTAGGCCGTCCAGCGTTCCCGCCGAAACAGTGCAGCTTGTAGTCAGCCGGGATCTGGCCGCTTTTATCGAGCAGAAGTTTCTCGAAGAAGATCCGTCTTTTGATCTTCGTGTAGTGACGTTCCCGTCCAACCCGATAAAAATCGGTCGCCAGCCACCTCTCGGCGAGCACCTGAAGCTTCTCAAAGGAGGTTTGCGTCTTGTCCTTCACCACTTCCACGAAACTGCTGCCGTGATTCGCCTTCATTACGAACGAGTTCGGCAGGGCGTCGAAGACCGACTGGGTAAAGCTGTCAGGTGCTGCTATCAGTGGGACCAGATGCTCTTCGCCAAGCTTGGTTCTCACGTAGTCACGAACCGTCAGCTTGTCAGTCAAGTCGGCATAGCGAGAATCGGGTTTGATGCTACGTTGCAAGATTTTCTCGTTGAACGTAACCGGATGCAGCAACCTCGGGAAACGGCCAATGAACTTGCGATGCATCAGCGCGAGAAACAGTGCATCGGGCAGCATCGACTTCGCGCCTTCCTTGATCTTTCTGCTCAAGGAAGCGGTCGGTTGCATCGTGGCGGGCTTCTTCAGCGGCGCATCGGGCGCAGTCGCCGAAGCCGTCTGGTTCGAGACCACGATCTCCTTCAGCGGAATCGCTGAAGAGTTACCCGCGTTCGGCGCGGTATTCCACTCGCCGAACTGCCCTGTCTTGGTTTTACGCATGCTTTCCATCCGTGGTGGTAAGCGCGGCCAGACTTCGTTCGAGCAAGGCGGCGTCCTGTTGAGAGGACTTGCTCATTGCATCTTTTGCGTCGGCCGCGTTAAGTGATTGCGCGCCCGCACGAATCTGCCCGCGCGACCGGAAGTGCATGGGCGACACGCCAAACCGTTGTCTGAACAATCGTCCCAATCGATTTCCGTCGCCCATGCCACAGCGTCGTGCGATCTTGTCGATAGGCAGGTCGGTATCCATCAACAAGGTGCACACGATTTCGAAGCGCGTCCGGATCAGATATTCCAGTGGGGTCACGCCGAACTCGGACTTGAAGCGCCGGAGATAGTTGCGCTTGCTCATGGCTGCAGATTCTGCCGCTTGCGCAACGGAGATCGGCTTGCTGTAGTTTTCCTTGATCCACCGGGCAGATTCGTGAATCTTCTCGGTTGTCGTGCGTGCGTTCAGGTCGTCGAGGTCTGGCTTCGTGCGCTGAAGAGCGTGGGGTTGCAGAACGCGGGCGATTCTTCTCGCGGTGTCGGCGCTCAGGTCTCGTTCGATTTGCGCGAGGGCCATGTCGGCGGGCGTCGTCGTGGTTGACCAGTCTGCGACCGGTGCGTCCTTGAACCAAAAGATCGGCACAGGAGACCGCGCCAGGTTCTTTGGATCAAAGACGGAATTCGCGCCCGGCTGACTGCGCAGGGACGCGTCGCGGGTCGGATGCGACATCCATGACAGGAGGCGATCGTCAGGGCCGCCTGCTGCGTCCGTATCGCGGCAGGCGACGAAGAACGCATGAAAGTCCATCAACGCATAAGTCTCAAGCTTCTGGGTCCAGATCGAGATGCTCGAGGAACTCGTGATGAAGCCACCCGATTCCGACAGCACTGAAAGCCGGTACGGGGGCTCGCCGCCACCCGCTTGCTCAAATTCATTTGCCAGGCGGAATGCCTCGCCGATCGCTCCGGCGTTCGTTACCGAGCATTCATTTGAGACCAGCAGCCCGATGTGCCGTTTATTAACTTTAGATTCATCCCTGTGATGTATGTCGCTAGGCCGATAAAAGTCCGTCAACGTGTCCACTATTTAATCCTCCGAAGCTGCAAGCATGACTTTGTGCAACACAGCGTAGCTCCGCGCAATAACCGACTGACAGTTTGGCGGAGCGGTCCTAATGAATGGCGAATGCAGCGGCTTAATTAAGAAATAATTACTCTTGATCGAAAGAGCTGCTTGTATATTAACGAGCCACGGAAAGAATTTCCGATCCGTATTATTAATATAAAAAAGATAAAAGGCACGAAGAGGGTTGTTCGAGCTTTTGTTGAACTCTATACAGAACAAGACTTTAGCCAGATTCGTTCCTGCTGGACATGATCTGTACAACTCTTTGCCGCATGTAGCAGAAGACCAGAAAAACCGAAAAGATTCTAGATATACAATTTCTGTTACACATATTGCAGATCGCAACAATTCTTTCTTTCCCTAAGAAACCCGTAAAGGGTTCAACATAATCGGCCAATAGTTCTAGATTTTAAGCCTTGACCGATTTCATTCCATTTCCCCGGTCTATGCTTCAACGCAACATGAAAGGGAAGTTGTGTTTGCATTCCTCTGATGATTCGAGTGTTCGATCACGGCCCTTTCTGAAAGCGCTTTCGGCGCCTGGATCAGCCTCCAGCATGAAGTGCGTCGCGGCGAATCCATGAATCCAACCTGATACACGTCGAAGACTGCAGATTGATCTGCGGCAATTTTGGCGGGTTCGGGGTCTGCGTTTTTATCAAATCGGAACTGTTGTCCGCGATCCGGGTGTTCAACCGCTCGCAGCGTATGACGTATTGATCCCGATGCCTTAACGAGCCAGGCGTGTTGCGTTGGCGCAGAAACTGCGGTTGCACCAGGGCGTGAGTTGTTATGCACGTCATGCTTGCATGTGCACCTTTCAGGGACTCGCGAACAGATAGGCCAATGGTCGGGGCAACTGCGAACCACGCATTTCTAACGGATAACAACAGGGCACTCTAAATGCTAATGGCCGACGATGAAGGACACACGAATCATCTGCTTGACGCGTTACCCGTTCGTGAGTGGCAAGCGTTGCATCCGTTCCTTGAAACTGTTTCGCTTCGGGAAGGACAAGTACTGTGTGAGAGCGGACAGGCCATTGATCACGTTTACTTTCCGATAACAGCGGTCGTGTCACTGATCTATCGGATGGCGGATGGATCGTCCAACCAGGTTGCAGCGGTCGGTGCCGAAGGAATGATCGGCGTACCGGTTCTCACAGGCGGCAAGACGATGCCGATGAGCGTCCAGGTGCAGTTCGAAGGAACCGCGTACCGGATGAAGGCTACGGCCTTGCAGCAGCAGTTCACGAATTCGGACGGACTCAGGCGGTTGTTGCTGCTCTACATGCAGGCTTTGTTAGTACAGGTTGCGCAGACCGCAATCTGCAACAGGTACCACTCGGTCAGCGAGCAGTTGTGCAGGTGGCTGTTGCTGGAAACAGACCGTGCGCCGGGTCATGAACTACATGTGAGTCACCAGTTGATTGCCGAGATGCTGGGTGTCCGGCGCGAAGGCATCAGCGCGGCGGCGGGCAAGTTGCAGGACGCCGGCGTGATTCACACCGGCCGGCGTTCGATCGCCGTAAGCGATCGCGAAGGGCTGCGAGCTCATGCGTGTGCGTGTTACGGGGTCGTGGCGCGGGAATTCAGCAGACTGTTGCCGCGCGTGCCGGCAAGAGAGGAAGTCGCGTGACGGGGGCTCGGTGCTTGGCCGAACTGCGTGGACCGACTGCAAGACATTCATCAAAAAAGGTCAGATGCTTAAACATTTTGGAGTACAGATCGTGGAAAGCTCTATGAAATGTCTCGAAAATTTTCAGGTAAGTCAGCGGAGAACACGCTCCGCATTTCCATAGGCGATTACTTCGTCATGGACTGGCAGATCGCTTGAACGCGGCGAGCCGTCCTTTTCATCACTTTTAGCGGGCCGCGGGTTGTGCGGCTTTACCCGACAGCGGCGCCTTCGCCGCACGGTCGCGACATACTTTGAACATCGAAGGAATACGCCGGTGGATTACTACCCTTCAAATTCGCTAAATCCCTCTGCAGGCCATGAGCGCGGGCAACTCAGCGCCAAGGACATGCTTAACCTGATGCGGGATCACATCTGGGAGATCCTGGTCGCGACTGTAGTCGTCGTCGCGCTGGCGGTGGCCTATATCTTCATTGCACCCCCGATCTATTCCGCCGATGTACTCATCCGCGTAGATCCGCCGGAGCAGAACCAGTTGGGGATCGCGCTGCAGAATCAGGAAACGCTGCCGCCGCCTGCACCTGCACCCAGCGCTGAAATGGCCGTGATGCGCAGCCGTTCCGTGCTCGAGCCAGTGATCGAAAAGTATCGCTTCGATGTCTCGGTCTCGCCGCGCACGTTCCCGTTGCTGGGCGATATAGCGGAGAAATTCGCGACGCCGGGTGAACCGTCGGCGCCCTGGCTCGGCCTCAAGTCGTTTGCCTGGGGCGGCGAGCGTGTCCAGGTCGGAAGCCTTGATGTTCCGCAAAGCCTGGAAGAAGAAAAGCTGAAGCTCATTGCGCTCGATGGTGGTCGCTACGAACTGCGTGGTCCATCGAACGAATTGCTGGTGAGCGGCATGGTCGGTGTTCCCGCCAGCGCCAACGGTGTCTCCATCACGATGAAGCAACTTGTTGCACGTCCGGGTACGTCGTTCGAAGTGATCCGCTGGAATGACCTCGATGCGGTCAAGCGTTTCGCCGACACCGTGAAAGTCAGCGACAAGGTCAAGGACTCGGGCCTGATCGAAATCGAATACGCTGACAAGAGCCCCGCGAAAGCGACTGAAGTGACCAACGCGCTGGCTGCGCAGTACCTTGCAGCGGCTGTCGCAAGCCGTCAATCCAACGACACGAAGACGCTCGCGTTCATCAACGGTGAATTGCCGCGTTTGCTGTCCGACTTGCGCAAGTCGGAAGAAGCGTTGAAGAGCTACCGGTCGACCTCGAACTCGATGCAGCCGACCGCTGAAGCGCAGTCGTTCCTTCAGGGTGGTATCGACTTCGATCGGCAGATTGCCACGCTGCAATTGCAACGCACGCAACTGCTCGAGCGCTTTACGCCGAACAGCCGCTGGGTGCAAAACGTCGATACGCAACTCGCCCAGTTGAACAAGGCGAAGGGTGAGTTCGACGGACGCTTTCGCAGCATGCCTTCGTCCGAGCGTCAGAGCGTCGATCTGATCCGCGCGCAGAAGGTTGCTGAAACGATTTACCTCGGCATGGTCCAGAAGGCCGAACAACTGACCGTGCGTCGTGCGAGCACGTCAGGCGGCGCGCATGTGGTCGATTCCGCGGTGCGTCCGCATCGTCCGGTCAAGCCGAATCGTCCGGCTGTGTTGGGCGGCGGTGTTGTGCTGGGTCTGCTCACGGGCGTGTTCCTCGTGTTCATGCGCCGTCACGTGATGATCGGCGTGACCGATCCGCGCTATGTGGAGCGCCGCCTGAGCGTGCCGGTCCTCGGTGAAGTCCTGTTCAGTCATCAACAAATGCGTCTCGATCCGAGCAGCGCCGGCGTGCCGAAGAAGGCATTGCCGCCTGCAATGAAGGCAGGATTGCCGTTCCCGCGTGCAGAGCCCGTAGGCGATTTCAGCGATGCAGGCACGCTGGATGGCCTGGGCAGCAGGGTGCTTGCCGCACGCTTCCCGCATGATCCGTCTGTCGAAGCGTTGCGCGCTGTTCGGACCGCGCTGACACGCGATCTCGCTCACGCACCGAACAATATCGTGATGGTTACCGGCCCCACGCCGTCCGCGGGCAAGAGTTTCGTGGCGGCAAACCTGGCCGTGCTGCACGCAGAGACGGGATCGCGGGTTCTCCTGATCGACGCCGACATGCGTCGCGGCCATCTTGCGTCGTTCTTCAAGCAACGTAATCGCGGCGGTCTGGCCGAAGTGCTGTCCGGCCGTTTGCCGGTGCGCAACGCAATTCGCCAGGTTGGCGTGGAAGGCGTGTCGTTCCTTTCGTGCGGTGTACGTCCGACCAATCCGGCTGCCTTGCTCATGCAAGCCGGGTTCAAGGAATTACTCGACCGGCTCAGCAAGCAGTTCGACCTCGTCATTGTCGATACGCCTCCGTTCCTCGCCGTAACCGATGCGTCGATCATCGCGAGCGAAGCAGGTTCTTCGTTGCTCGTGCTGCGCTCGGGTATGCAAAGCGAAGAAGAAATCTCCGATACGGTCAGGAAGCTCGCGCGTGCAGAAGGGCGCATTGCGGGCGCGGTTTTCAACGGAATACCGCTTAAACGAAGCAACCGCGGCTATGGCTACGCCACGAACTATGCAAGCGACCACGGTGACGTAGAGACGGTTCACTGAATTCGCTGCCTCAACAGCGCGCCCACGCCGGGAGCGCGCTACATCGTTCAAGGGAAAGTGCAATGGCCATAGCAATTAACGGGAAGTTCACGTCGCAGAGAATCACCGGCGTACAGCGAGTTGCATTCGAATTGACGCGCGCAATGCAGATGCGCGCGATGCCGGGCAAGGAGCTCGAAGTCTTCGTGCCGCAGGACGCCGTGGCGCCCGGCACGTTGCTCAAGCGGCAGCGGCGCTTCCCGTGGTTTCGCGGGAACCTGTGGGAACAGATCACGTTGCCGATCGCATCGAGAAGAACAACGCTCGTCAACCTGTGCAACACGAATCCGCTCTTCAAACGCAGGCAGATCGTGATGGTTCACGACATGGCCGTGTTCGACGTACCCGAGGCGTTCTCGAAGAAATTCCTGCTCTGGTACAAGCTGCGATTTTCGATACTGCCGCGCCTTCAGCCGCTGATCCTGACCATCTCGACGTTCTCGCAAGAGCGTATTTGTCATCACCTGAAGCTCGACAAGTCGCGCGTTGTGGTCCTGCCTCCCGGCGCGGACCACCTTGACCGCATTGCTCCGGAGCCGGCGATCATCGATCGCCTCAAGCTTTCGAAGGACTCGTATTGCGTGATCGTGGGCAGTCTCGATCCGCGCAAGAACCTGCAGCGTGCGCTCGAAGCCATCAAGCTGCTGGAGCATATGCCGGATCTGAAGTTTGTCATCGCCGGCGGCAAGAACTCGCGCGTGTTCAAGGCAGCGAGCAGCTCTGCACTGGACGCCGCGACCGAAGACAAGCGGGTCATCTGGGCGGGCTTCGTGTCCGATGGCGAACTGAAGTCGCTCTATGAAAGCGCGGCATGCCTGATCTTCCCTTCGCTGTATGAAGGGTTCGGACTGCCGCCGCTCGAAGCCATGTATTGCGGTTGTCCAGTCATCGCGTCGACGCATGCTTCGATACCCGAAGCATGCGGGCAAGCCGCCATGTATTGCGATGCGACGTCCGCCGAAGACATTGCGGAGAAGATCGCGTTGATGATGAGTGACAGCGAGTTGCGAGACCATTATCGCGAGATCGGCCTGGAACACGCGCAGCAGTTCCGCTGGGACCGTGCGGCGCGAGACTTGCTTCGAATCCTGCAAGACGACCCCAGTCAGCGCCCGTACAACCTCACGCCGCGCACGTCCGCAGGCTAAGCCCGATGAATCCGTATTCGGGGTGGCCCAATGTTTGAGCAGCGGTACAAACGCGGACGGCGGCGGGCGCTGCAAACGATCGCGGCGGTGGCGACGGTGCCGTTTCACGCGATGGCTGA
>NZ_JBSIPA010000167.1:0-12444 GCF_053574605.1 Caballeronia sp. M23-90
TCATAGCGCGCGAGCGCGGCGGCCTCAGCAGAAGAATGAGTATCAGGACGGTTCATTTCATGTCTATGCAAGAGCATCAACCTGTATGAATATACAGTAATGCCGCGCGGGAGAAAAGTCTTGGTGAGACTTGCGTGCGGCGTTCGCGTGGGAAGGGAAGTATGCGTGTAAACCCGTCGCATTTAAGCTGCGCTTAATTGTCGGAGGGCACATTTCAAAACGCGAGCTTTCAATACCGCCAGTCTCTGGCGCCTTTTCCACCGGGGCTTTCACGCGAGGACACGCCATGGCCGCCAGCGCATCGTTTCAGAACATCAAATCGACGATGAAAACCGAGCACGCATTGCCGTTGCATCAGTGCCGCCTGTCCGAAGCCGTCGAGCGGCCCTGGGGCAAGGCGTACAGGATGGTTGAATGGGCGCGCAAGAGCGATCCGTGCAGCCAGTTGAGCGTGGTGCCGGCGGAATTCACGACATCGGAAATTGCGGAAGTGCTTCGCGCGCATATAACCGGGCGGCGCTACGGACCGACGGATTCCGACGGAAGCATCTGACTGACGGGTGGGTGAAGGCAGATTCTCAAAAGAACTTGATTAAGTCCATAAATGGACTAATATACAATTACAGTTCAAAAAGAGACTCATCCCATGCCCCGCGCTCAACGCGTCCCGCGCCCCTTACCGGCGCCCCAACCGTCCATTGCCGATATGTCCGCGGCCGGTCTGCGCGCGTTTTTCAATATCGCGAGTGACTGGACCCTTTCCGCCGACGAGCAAATTGTTTTGCTCGGCTCTCCCGGCCGTTCAACGTTCTTCAAATGGAAAGGTGCGCCGGAAACCGCACGGCTTGGCCGCGACACGCTCGAGCGGCTCTCGCTGATTCTCGGCATCTACAAAGCGCTGCAAATCCTGTTGCCCCAACCCGAAGCGTCCGATGGCTGGATCAAGCGCGCGAATACCGCGCCGCCCTTCGGCGGACGGCGCGCGCTCGACCGCATGCTGGCGGGCAATGTGAGCGACCTGGTGGCGGTGCGGCAATATCTGGACGCAATGCGAGGCGGCTGGGCGTGAGCGATCTATCCAATGTGCCAGAGGCGGAAAACGACTGGCGTGCTCGCTGGCCGCATGCTGAGTTTGACTGGACACCGGCGTATCGCGTGATACCGACGCGTTTTCCGGCCGTCAATCTGTTTGATCGCGTAGCGTCGCCGCAAGATTTCGATGCTCTTTACGCGCTCGAAGCCATGACCAATGACCGTCTGCGAACCGAGCTGGGCGATCTGGACCTGGTCCCGTCGGACGAACGCCGCTTCGGCGCGGGTTACGGCCCGATCATGGCCGCGTTCACCCATCTGAATCCGAACGGCAGCCGCTTCTCCGACGGCACCTACGGCGTGTTTTACTGCGCGCGCGAAAGACGCACTGCCATCGAAGAAACGCGATACCACTCCGCGCTCTTTCTCGCGCATACCCGGCAGGCGCCGCTGCGACAGCAGATGCGGCTCTACACGGTATCGGCTCATGGGGAAGTGCTCGATCTCTGCGCCGGACGCCTGACGCAAAATTCGCTCGATCCGGAGATCCTTTCGCCATCGGACTATGCGGCGGGGCAGGCGCTCGGACGCGCGGCGCGCAAAGCCGGCGTGCGCGGTATTGCGTATCCGTCGGTGCGGGATGAGGGTGGCGAATGCCTCGCCGCATTCCGGACGACCTTGCTGCGCGATTGCCACCACGCTGCGTATCTGGAATACGAATGGGACGGCGAGACCGTGACCAGTGTCTACGAGATGAGCAAGGTCGGTTGAACCTTGCGCTGATCAGCCGATGGCGACCGCCGTCGGCGATCGGACGCGTCCGATCTTTTTCGTCGCCGGCCGCGCCGCTTTGGATTTCACTTTTGGCGATGCTGGCTTGACCGACGCCGCTTTTACCGCGGCCAGCGCTTCCGCCTTCACGTCCTTCCCCGAATTTTTCAACGCCGCAGCTTTCTGGCTGGACTTGGTCAGCAGCCGGGCCAGGCTGGGGTCCGCCGTATTCGCCTTGCCTTTCCTCGCACGAGCCGCTTCGCGCGCGCGGCGCTTCGCGTCCTGCTCGAGAAATATCGCGAGCGTGGCCTCGTCGGATTTGAGCCCCGACCGGCGCGACGCCGGCAGTTCATCGGCGAGCTGGCCTGCTTCGAATGCTTCGATCACCGCCGGATGCACATAACATTTGCGGCAGACGGCTGGCGTATTGCGCAACATCTTCGATACTTCCTTGATCGTCCCCACCACGTGCTTGCGCGCTTCGGTGACGGTTTCCCACGCGAGCTTGCGCAGCGCCGCGAGCGCAAACACGCTGCCCGCCCACGTCCGATAATCCTTCGCAGTGAAATCTGCGCCGGTGATTTCGTGGAGATAGTCGTTGATGTCCGAAGAACTGATGGCGTGGCGCTGGCCATCGGCATCGAGATACTGGAAGAGTTCGTGTCCCGGCAAGTCCATGCATCGCTTCACAATTTTCGCAATCCGCGGATCACTCACCGATACATCGTGTTCAATCCCGCTCTTGCCGCGAAACTGGAAGCGCAGCGTGCCGGATTTCACGCTGAGATGCTTTTTGCGCAGCGTGGTCAGGCCATAGGACTTGTTTTCGCGCGCATATTCCTCGCTGCCGACTCGCACGAGCGTGGTGTCGAGCAGCCTGACGACGGTCGCTAGAACCTTGTCGCGCGGCATGCCTGGCAGATCGAGATCGCGGGCCACGCGGGCGCGCAGTTTCGGCAGGACTGCACTGAAGGCGAGCATGCGTTCGTACTTGGTGGCGTCGCGGGTTTCACGCCATTGCGGGTGATATCTGTACTGCTTGCGGCCTCGCGCATCGCGTCCGGTGGCTTGCAGGTGTCCGCGCGAGTCCGGGCAGATCCACACATTCGTGTACGCAGGCGGAATGGCCAAGGCATTGATGCGCTTGATGTCGGCATCGTCGGAGAGTTGCTTGCCCTGCGTATTGAAGTAGACGAACGCGCCGTTTTTCCACTCGCGCGTGTAGCCCGCGCGGGCGTCGTCCACATAGCGCAGACCCGGCGGCAAGTCTTCCGGGCAGCCTTTGATATCAGGGGATGAATCGATGACGGAGTCGGTGACTGATGAGGTCGGCATTGTTGCTAGTCTCGCAAGGGTCGCCCGTCGGGCGGTTTATGAGATCTAAGCAAAAGGAATGCCGCGGACGTTCTCCCGAACTATCGGAACCCCTCGGCAAGCGAACCGGCGCCTTTCGCCCAGCCCTGCTTGACTGACCAGCGTTGATCCGTTCCAGCCTCGACAATGGTCAGACGGCCATCGTCCGTGTATGCACCGGTATCGATGAATATCTGCGCCCCGATCTGCTTGATGGCCTTCACCGGCGTATGCCCGCAGTACGTTGGCGACAAACCCCGCTGCATGGAAGGCTTTCCCGTCCCGAGCGCGAGCGACCTTCCCCACAGCAGTTGCTGGCGGACTTCATCGGGGAAATAGGCCACTTCGAGGTCGGCGTCGCTGCCGAAAAACTCCGCGTGCAGCACGTTGAACCGCGACGCGCCGTCCCCGACTATGCGCACGAGCGGCACGCTTGCCAGCTTTGCAGCGAGGCGCTGCAACTGCTCATCGGACAGATTCGATGCCCACGCGCCGCCAATCGAATACCAGACGTGGCGCTTCATGCGCCCGTCAGCAACGGCGCACAGGGCGTCTTCGTGGTTACCGAGCACCGGATAAAACCAGGGTTGATCGATCAGATCGAGCGCCGCAAGCGAGTCGCTGCCGCGATCGACCAGATCGCCGACGGAAAACAGCCGGTCACGCGTGCCATCGAAGCCGATTTCGTTGAGCAGATAACGCAACGCATCGACGCAACCATGCACGTCGCCAACCACGAGGTCACGGCCTGATTTGTTCGCCGGATGCCAGCAAACGACGGGATATGTAGCAGCAGTCATAGCCAAATCTTCTTCGTACACGGCGCACAAGCGCGCCCAAACTAAAAAGCAAGTTCACATTTTGAAACCGGTGACGCCGATAAGCAATCTTCGCAGCGCGACAAGGCAAAATTTGCCGTGCCGCACCGCACAAACTTGCATTTACTACGCAATTTCCGTTCCTCTACTGCGGTGTTGCGCGCAATTTGGCAACTTCAGCAGCGGTTGTGGTCGATTGCGGATTGCCGAAAGTCTTCGTGACGTAGTTGCTGATGGCGGCGATTTGCTCGTCATTGAGTTGATCGGCGAAGGCTGGCATGAAGACATTTGCTGTTTTCGTCTCGCGATTCACGCCGTGGAGCATCACCATGGTCAGGTTGTTCGCCGCCGATGCCCCGACCACGCTGTTATGAATCAGCGACGGATACGCGCCCGCCGCACTGCCGCCGCGTCCCTCGCCGGTCCAGCTATGGCAGGTCGCGCAATTGGCGATAAACAACTGCGCGCCGTTCACGCCGCTCACCTGCGTGCCGCGCATTGCGATGACGTCCTGGCTGGTCGGCTTGCCGAAGGAAGCGCGCGGATGGGTATCGCCGCCACTTTGCGCGGGAACCGTGCGCAAGTAGGCGACCATGGAACGCAAGTCCTCAGGCGTCATGTATTGCGTGCTGTTCTGAATCACATCGGCCATCGGGCCGGCTGCGTTCGCACGGCCGTGCACGGCGCCGGTGGCGAGATATTGCGCGAGTTCATCGTCCGTCCAGTTGCCGACGCCCGCGTTCTTGTCAGGCGTGATGTTGTAGGCGTGCCAGCCCGACAGTTCGGCACCGCTGAAACGTTCGCCGGATTTCAGGCCTTGCGTGACGTTGCGCGGCGTATGGCATTCCTCGCAATGCGCCAGGCCTTCGACCAGATACGCCCCACGATTCCACTCGGCGCTTTGCTTCGGGTCGGGCACGAAACGCCCTTCCTTGAAGTTGAACATGTTCCAGAACACCATCAGCCAGCGCTGGTTGAACGGAAACGACATCTCGTTGCGCGGCGGCGTGTAGTGGATCGGCGCGAGCGTGTTGAGATAGGCGCGGATGGCGAGCACATCGCCGGAGGTGACTTTCGTGTAGTCCGCGTACGGGAACGCCGGATACAGCCGCTCGCCGCCCTTGCCGATACCCTCGTGCATCGCGCGCACGAAATCGGCGTCGGTCCATCGTCCAATGCCCGTGTCCGGATCGCTCGTGATATTCGGCGTGTAGATGGTCCCGAACGGCGTGTTGATGGGCAGGCCGCCGGCGAAGGGGCGGGCTTTGTCGGCGGTATGACACGCGATGCAATCGCCCGCGCGCGCGAGATATTCGCCGCGCTTGATCAGGTCGGCGCCGGCCTGATTGTCCTTGACGGTCGTGGCCGTCTCCGCACCGTTCGCAGCGCCAGCGGCTGTTTGCGCTTGTGCGGGTTCTATCAGTGAGTGAAAATTCATCGCGCCGGCTACGGCGAGCGCAAGCACGGCGAGCGCACCGCCAAAACGTTTTGTGATCGTGCGGGCGTCGCGGGGTTCGTGGTTCTTCATCGTGGATCTCCGTCGGCGCGCCATCAAAGTTCTTTCTTCAGTTTGTCGGCGAGACGCAGCGACAACGCAGACAGCGTCAGCGTGCAATTCACCGATGCCGCCGTCGGCATCACAGCGCTTCCGGCCACGAACAGATTCGGATGGTCGTGCGTGCGGCATTCGGTATCGACCACGGAATCCTTCGGGTCCGCGCCCATGATGGCCGTGCCCATGATGTGGTTGTTCGGGGCAAATTTGTCGTCGAAGGTAATCTCCGTGCCGCCGAACAGTTCCGCGATGCGCGCGTAGTGCGTGCGTGTATCGGCGGCGCTTTTCTTTACGTAGTCGTTGATGGAGTAATAGATCTCGGGTTGCGGAATGCCGAGCGAATCCTTGTGATCCGACGAAGGCAACACGCGATTCTGCGGTTCGGCAAGATGCTCGTGGAAGCTGTTGATGTTCATGGTGCGTGCAGCGCGATCGCGGATCTGCCGGTCGAGCTCGGCGCCGCTCAAACCCTTCGCAATGAGATCTGCGGTGATCGCCATGGTCGGCACGCCATTCGACAAATGCAGCTTTTTCGCCGCGTATTCGGAACGGAACGCGCCATCACGGAAATTGACGATGGACGTCATTTCCATGGGGCCGCGTCCCGGCCACAAAGTCTCGTTGGCGAGGAACGTGACGCCCGTTCCGGGGTGGTCCATGAGGTTGCGGCCGACCTGATCGGAGCTGTTGCCAATGCCGTTCTTGAACGTATCCGAAGCCGATTGCAACATCAGCTTCGGCGTTTCGATACCGTTCGCCGCTAGCACGAACAGCTTGCCCGTCACGCGCGTGCTGTTGCCGTTCGGGTCCTTGTAATGGACGGCGGTGATCAGGCCTTTGTCGTCGGCTTCGATCTTGTAGACCACGGCTTGCGGGATCAGCCTCGCGCCCGCGCGTTCGGCTTTTTCGGCATGCGTGACGCCGTTGTACATGGCCGCGATCGGGCAGATGGGCATGCAGTTGTTATTGCCGCAGCAGGTCGGGCGCGAATCGTACGGGCGGCTGTTGCGCGCAACCGGTTCCGGCACGACGTGAAACGATTCGGCGTTGAGGACATCGGAGAAACGCTGGTCCATGTAGGAAAGCGGCAGCATGTCCATGGGATACGGTTTCGAGCGCGGCGAACCGAGATCGACATCATGGCCCGGACCCGATACACCCAGTTGCACCTCGGCTGCCTGATACCACGGTTCGAGCGTTTCGTAAGAGATCGGCCAGTCGCGGCCCACGCCATACAGCGTCCGGATCTTGAAGTCGGCGGGAAGCAGCCGCCACGCCGCGGCGGCCCAATGCCAAGTCGTCCCGCCCACGAGCCGCAAGTATTGCGACGCATACGGGTACTCGCCCTTCTGGATCAGATAGTTGTTCTCGGGCGAATACTCGGGATGCGGCGCGTAAGGCGTCGATGGATACGGCGTTGCAAAATCCGCTTTCGCGGGCGAGTTGCGGAAATTTTCGACGATCTGCCAGCGCGGAATGCGCGGCCCGGCTTCGAGGAGGATCACGGATGCGCCCGCGCTTGCGAGCTGATGGGCTACCAGACCGCCCGCGACACCGGATCCGACGACCACGACATCGGCCGAATTCGAATTTGCCATTTTTGTATTGTCCTGTGAGGTGCTGCTTTTATGCTTCGGTCGCGCTGTCCAGCAGCGCGACCGCGTGATTCTTATATGGCTCGGATCAGGCGGCCTTGGGCGCGCCGACTGCCGGCGGCTTTTGCGTCCAGTAGAACGGCACATCGCGGCAATATGAAGGGATGGTCAGCACATCGCTTACGGGATCGAACATGAGTGCACGTTCGTACGCCACGACGCTTGTATGCTGCCCGTCGCCGACAAGACCGAGATACCACGCGCGTATGACAGCCGTGACGGTGCCGGCAAGCTTGGGCGTGTCTGCCTTGAGCGCCTGCGTGACGGTATCCGATGGCACCCCGCCATGCGCCGCAAGCCACACGTTGAGCGCGCTCACGTTCGCGACAAACTCGCTGTCCGACTTCGATAACGCGTCATACACGCGCTGCGCCAACGCGGGGTCGAAGCTCGTGCGGCCGGTCAGCTTGCGCGAGAGCAGGAGGAAGCCTTCAAGGCCTGCAGGCGGGGTATCGGCGAAAGCCTGTGTGAATAACGATGGAAAGCCCATTCCCGCCGATGCAAAAGCGAGCGCCACCGCCGACGCGCACGCGCCGAGCACGAAACGCCGCCGGGCGGCGGAGTGCCTGGCTGAATCAGCGGGCGCAGGGGGATCTTGAAGCTGTCTCATGGGTTGGTTGTCCGGGGTTGGTGTCCGTTACGCGTTTTGCACAAGGCGATGATCGGCAAGAGCGGGCAGACACGGTCTGTTAGACACGGTCTGTCAGACATGCCTTGCCGATATCTTTGAAAATGATTTGAGGCCGTGGGGTGAAGTCAGAGCGCGCGTCAACATGAAGAACCGCGCTCGACGCCCGTTGAAGTTTGAAAGCTACACGGGCAATAATCGCGGCGCGACAGCTTAACGCGATTACCGCCATCACAAGGCCACGATAAAAATGAATTTCATGCTTCCCAACGTAGTCCGATATCGCCCAAGGGCGATTATTGCTTTGATCATTGGTGTGATTGCCGCAATTTTGGTTCCATATGACTTGCGCCCGCTCGTGCGTGGCCTCGTTGGTTGGGACACTACCGTATGGCTGTATCTCGTGCTCATATGGATTCAAATGTGGCGGGCGCACCAGGACGAAGTGCAGAAGCTCGCAGCGCGAGAGGATGAAAACGCCGGCATGGTCTTGTTGATTGTGAGTCTTGCGGCGCTCGCAAGTATTGTCGCGATCATCGCGGAACTCGCCAGTGCAAAGAACATGGGCTTTCGCAGCGCATTGCCTAACTATTTGCTGACAGGCATCACTATGTTCGGCGCATGGTTCCTCATCCCCACCATGTTCACTCTCCACTACGCGCGTCATTACTATCAGTCGCAAGACGAGACATCGCTGAAATTTCCCGATACACATCTGAAACCCGACTATTGGGACTTCCTGTATTTCTCGTTCACCATCGCGGTGGCATCGCAAACGTCTGACGTGGTATTGCGCTCTACGGAAGTGAGGCGCACTGCGTTGGCGCAATCGGTTTTGTCGTTCTTTTTCAATGCGGCCGTGCTGGGTTTGTGCGTGAACACTGCTGCCGGGTTATTAGGCTCGTAAGGTGCCGGCGAGCAATTATTGCTGGCGCTTTATTAACTTTCGGTCTTAATTTCCTAAGTCGATTTGTATAAGCATTCCAGTTATCGCTGTGTAAAAACGCCGTTCCCGGCGGGTGCTTTTTTACACGGCGTCAAATGTCTGTCTTCTGTCCGGCGTAGCGTGTTCGTTTGTGAGTGGCGTACCTAACGCTTTCCCGCGGTTTTGGGAAAAACCATGCTGCATGGCACAACGTTTGCTCTAAGGAACTCCGCATCCCTCACCCCTCCGATAAGAGCACCGGTCGCGTGCGCCGCCATTCAACCGGCCGAGCGCAGCCCATCGCTTTTCATCTTTCAGACGCCAGGAGTCAGCTTTGTCCTTGAACGTATTGCTTGTCGCTTCGGAGGCCGTGCCGCTTGCCAAAACTGGCGGACTGGGTGACATGGTCAGCGCATACGCCGCGGCGTTACGTGAAGCGGGAGTCGATGCCGCCATACTCTTGCCGGCGTATCCGAACGCATTGCAAATGGTCGATGGATTGCAGAAGGTTGCTTCATTGACGGGCCTCCCGGGCGGTGACGGCGCGTTGTATCGCGGCCGCATGCCCGACACCGGCGTGCCTGTGATCCTGTTGCGCATGGATCACCTGTACGCACGCGACGGGCTTTACCAGGATGCCAAGGGACGCGACTACGAAGACAACGCCATCCGGTTCGCATCGCTGTCGGCGGCGGCGGTCCGGTTGGCCGAAGGCGTTCGCGGCTTCAAGAAGCCTGACATCGTGCATGCGCATGACTGGCATTCCGGCCTCACGCCGCTCTTGATGAAGCACGCGGGCGTGCACGCAAAAAGCGTTTTCACGATCCACAATCTGGCGTTCCAGGGCAACTATTCGCTCTCGCTTGGTGCAGCGCTCGGCGTTCCGGCCAAGTGGCTCGTGCCGGCGTTGACCGAACAAAAGAGCATCGAATTTTATGGCGCGTTGAGTCTGATGAAAGCGGGCATCGTCCACGCTGATCACGTCGCGACCGTCAGCGAGACCTATGCCCGCGAAATTCTCACGCCGCGCTTTGGTCATTTGATGGAAGGCGTCCTGCAATGTTATGCAGAGAAGCTGTCGGGCATCATCAATGGCATCGATGTCGGTGCATGGGACCCGATGACCGACACGCAGATCGCGCGCAACTATTGTTTCGAGGATATGCGCGGCAAACACGCTTGCAAGCGCGAACTGCAACAGATGTTCGGGCTACCTGTAGATCCGTTCGCGCCGGTGATTGCCATCGGTAGCCGGATGACATCGCAAAAAATGGCCGATGTCGTGATCGACGCCATCCCCGCGCTCCTCGAACAGCACCCGCGTTTGCAGATCGCGGTGATCGGCAAAGGCGAAGCGCATCTCGAAACCGCGTTCCATCGTCTGGCGCAAACGTGGCCGGATCGCATCGGCGTGCATATTGGCTACGACGAGCGCCGCGCGCATGTCCTGCATTCCGGCGCCGATATCCTGCTGCATGGCAGCCGCTTCGAGCCGTGCGGCTTGACGCAAATCTACGCGATGCGTTACGGCACCCTGCCGGTTGCATCGCGTGTGGGCGGACTGGCGGACACCATCGTGGATGCGGCCGAAGCATCGTCGCTGCAGGAAGGCTTTCAGTCTTCGCTGGTTGAAAGCCTGGGCAGCTTCGAAGGCGCGACATCGTCACGTCCGGCTACCGGTTTTCTCTTCGATGGCGAAGCGACTCATGACATGGTGGTTGCGGTCACGCGCGCCATTCACGCTTTCATGCGCCCTCAACAATGGCGCACGCTGCAACGCAACGCTATGGCCCGCGACTACGGCTGGAACCATGCAGTTGCCAAATACATCCAGCTCTACGCAGGCCTCACGGACGCACGTCCCGCAAAGATGCCGCTGCGCACACGCCGCGTGCCGGTTCATACGCCGGCGGTACCGGCCATCGCCGCCATGGCAGCGCCCGCTGCCGCTGCAAGCCGTCACGACCGTCACGATGGAGAACGGTCGCAATTTGTCGCACGCAGCGCCTGAAAGCGTTCGCATCTCGCTGTTCGATGATACGGTTATGCAGTTGCCGCCCGCCACGCTGATAGAAGCGCGGCGGGCGGTGGTCGTCTGACCTGAAGCGAGGCCCCGACGCCCAAGCCGGAAGTCAGCTCCGGCGCGGCACGCTACGTGCTGTGTCCTAGAACGCGACCCTGGCGCCGCACCGAACGACGTATCGCGCATGACAGCTTCATGAAGATACGTACCGCACTCGAAACCCCGGAATTGGTGCTTGAAGACTGTCTGAGGCTCGTCTGCCGTAGACGTTCGTGCGGTTGGTTTATTGCCTGGTTGAGCGCGATCGCGTTTTCCCGCATCCACGCCATAGCAGGACGAACTGGAAAAGACGACCGATGGAACACCATCACATGCTTCACGCGTATGCGCCACGAATCTATTTCATCGACCCGCTTCTCGTCGGACCATTGTCCCAATGGCCCGCACAATTCGAGCACGCAGCAGCGCTAGGCTTCGATCATGTCCTGATCGGCGCGCCTTTTCTGCCCGGCAAGAACGGGCACCGACAGGCGGTAGCCGACCATCACAAGCTGCATCCCGCATTTGAGTCCGATCTTCCAGCAGCGGAAGGCCTGCGTTTGCTCGCAAGCCAGGCTGAGAAGCACGGGCTGACATTGCTCGTCGATATCAACCTGGACCGTGTCAGCGCCGACGGCGGCCTGTTCCAGGAAAACCGTCACTGGTTTCATCCGTTCGAAGCGGCCGAAGCGCGGCTTGATCCGCGTACAGCACCGCATGAGGAAAGCGTCGCGCACGCCAATTTCGGCGATGGCGAAGCGGCCCATGCGCTGACCGAATGGTGGGCGCGCGAATTGATGCTGATCGCCGATGCCGGCATTGGCGGCTTTCGCTTCGAAGCGCCGCAGAAGGTGCCCGCGCATGTCTGGCGCCGCCTTGGCGCGGCTGTGCGCGAACGTCATCCGCAAACCAAATGGCTTGCGTGGACGGTCGGCGTCAACCGTCATGATCTGGCGAACCTCGCCGATGCCGGTTTCGATTCGGTGTTTTCATCGGCGAGATGGTGGGACTTTCAAAGCAACTGGCTCTTCGATGAACACGCGGCCCTGTTCCGCATCGCGCCGCCGATCGCATTTCCCGAAGAACCGTACGGCACGCGCCTGCTCAACGATCTTCCCGACACCAGCGATTCATCGCTTGTGGAACGGGCTTACAGGCGCGCGTTGTACACGGCGGCGGGCATAGGTACCGGCGTGCTGGTTCCCATGGGTTTCGAGTACGGCCTCACGCAACCGCTCTCGTACAACCACGGCAGCGCGGAAGAATTTCATCGTGCGAAGGAAAGCGCGCGCTTCAATGTATCGGCGGAAGTGGCACACGCAAACGCTTTGCAACGCAACTCCGCGGCGCTAGCCAGTACCGGCGAGTTGCGCACGCTGACGGGTCCCGGCACGCCGTATGCGGCAATCCTGCGCGGCAGCGGCCCGGACTTGCGGACAGCGAGCGAAGCCGCGCTGATCGTGCTGAACGCCGACCTGACAAAGCCGGTTTATGTCGATACACGTCATTTGCTCGATGGTGCTCCAGGCAACTTCACGCGGTTCCGTGCGATCGATGAAGACACCACCGAAACGCCGCTGCCGCTGAAACCTTTCCTGCTGCAGCAGGCGGACTTCGCCCGGCTGCAGCAGGAAAGGTTTCAGCA
>NZ_JBSIPA010000168.1:0-12292 GCF_053574605.1 Caballeronia sp. M23-90
TGCTGCAGAGATGAAGTAGCCCAGGCTCAGGCGCCGATCAGGACGCCCGTCCTGATCGGAACTGCACCGGTCACACGGCCGAGCGGCGCACCGGCGATCACAAAACGAATCGCGCGGCGCATATAGAAGATGCCGTCGTTCTTAGTGGTGAGCGTGGTGACTTCGTCGGTGATCGGATCGACGATATCGAAGACCGGATCGCCCGCCTTCAGGTAAGCGCCAACAGCCGCACGATGCACCAGCACGCCGCTCACGGGCGCAACGAACTGTTCGCTGCCGGCAAGCGGCGTAGCGGGATGATTGAGCGGCGGTAATGCTCGTGCCTCACCTTCTATCACGCCGCGTTGCGTCAGGTAATCGATGATCCCTTCGGCGTCCTGCTCCGCGAATTCATAGGTCACATCGCGCTGTCCACGATGCTCGACCGTTAGCGCCACGTTGGGCGCGGAGAGCGGCGCGGTATCGCCCAGAAGCGCACGTACCTCGTTCCATAATTGCGTGTGGACTTCATCGAATGACTGGCCGCCTGAATCTGCCGCGAGCAACACGCCGCTGGCGCCCAGATAACGGGCGAGCGGTTCGACCGCAGGCCAGCTCGCCGGGCTCGTGTAGAGGTGCATGGTGGCTTCAAGCGAACAATGCAGGTCGATGATGAGGTCCGCATCCGCGGCCATGATCATCATCTCGCGGCGCAGCGACTCGAACTCGTTCTTCGGCTTCACTTCAGAGAGCATTTCGCATACTGCGCGCCGCAGCAAACGTGTGTTGCTGTCGGCGTCCTGCGTCCATTGCGTGCCGACGCGTTCCATGAGCGCAGCCGCAGAAGGCAACGGAAAACTGCGATTGAAGTTGTGCCCGCTATTCAACTCGAAACGTCCGAGGAATTGTCCGAGCACATGCTGCGAAAGTCCGATCGGATTTGCGACCGGCACCACGATCACTTCGCCCTTGATACGCCCCGCATTCTCCAGCTCTTTCAAACGATGCTTCAGACGCCAGGCGGTGAGCATGGCGGGCGTTTCGTCGGCATGCAGCGACGCCTGCATATAAACCTTCTCCCCCGCACCCGGCGTGCCGAAGTGAAAGCTGACGAACTCGCGATGAGTGCCGATGGAAGTGGAAACCAGCGGCGTGTGTTGAATGTGCATTGAATGCTCCTGCAGAACTTTTGAAATACAGCTTGATCGCCGCTTAGTTGCCGTACACGTCGAAGTCGAAATACTTGCGCGAGATCTTCTGATAGGTGCCATCCGCGCGCATGCTCGTGATCGCCTGATCAATCTTGGTCTTGAGTGCTGCGTCGTCCTTGCGCATGCCGATACCTGTACCGTGATCGCCCATCTCCAGCGGGCCGCCGACAAAACCAAAACCCTGGCCTCTCGATGTCTTCAGGAAGCCGTGTTCGGCTTCGACCGATCCCAGCAACGCGGCATCGAGCCTGCCCGACGTCAAATCGTTGAACACACCCTCCTGGCTCTGGTACGCCACGACCTCGGCGCCGCCCGGCTGCCAGTTCTTTTGCGCATACGTTTCGAACTGCGTGCCGCTCTGCACGCCGATGCGCTTGCCGCGCAACCCGTCCGGGCTGACCGTCATCGGCGCGCCTGATTTGGCAATCAGCCGCGACTTGAACTGGAACAGCTTGGTCGAGAACGCGATCTGCTGCATGCGCTTTTCAGTGATCGCCATCGACGAAATGATTGCGTCGATCTTGCGTGCCTGCAGCGCCGGGATCATGCCGGAGAACTCCATTTCGACCCATTCGCAATGCATCGCGATACGGCGGCAGATTTCATCGGCGAGATCGACGTCGAACCCGGCGACGTGGCCGTCCGGCAGTTTTACGTCCATGGGCGGATAGGTCGGGTCGATGCCAAGCCGCAATACATTCGCGTCCTTTGCCATGGCCGGCGCGGAAAAAACCATGACTGCGGCCATTGCGATCGCGGCAGCGGCGCGTGCGGGAAGGAAGGGTTTCATCGGCGCTCACTCAAGGGTGGTTGTCAGTCTGTACAGGGCTATTTTGGATAGTAAGAGTCCAAAATGCACTCAAACAGGGGCGATTTACTTATCATGATCACTTTCACCTATCACCCGGGCGGTGCGCGTGGAACTGACATTGACTCAACTTCGCGTGTTTGTCGCAGTCGCCGAGGCCGGCAGTTTGCGAGCTGCCGCGCGCCGGCTCGGCATTGCGCAAAGCGGTGTGACACAGCAATTGAGGAAACTCGAGATTACCGCGGGCGGCCCGTTGTTCGAGCGCGGTCATCGCGGGGCGCGGCTGACATCTACTGGGGAGCGTCTCAGGATTCGCGCCGATGTCATCCTCGGCGAATGCGCGAGGACCGAAGAAGAAATGCGCCAGTTGCGCGGCGAGCTGACGGGACAGGTGTCGCTCGGCGTCGCGGCGGAGGCTATGATGCGCCTCTTCCCCGCGCTGCTCGCGAGTTTTCGCGAGCGCTGTCCGCGTATCGACGTGCATCTGACGAGCGCCACGTCGCGCGTGCTGACCGCGTGGGTGCGCGACGGCAGCCTGGATTTCGCGCTCGCGCTGGTGGCGCAAGAGGCCGACATCCACGATCTCGATGCAACCACGCTGTTCGAGTCGCCGGTCGCGGTGATCGCACGGCACGATCACCCGCTGGTCAAATCGAAGTCCTTGCGCGCGTTGCGGCATTGCGACTGGGTCAGCACGCGGGCGCGTCATGCGAGCGATGTCGCCAATCGCCTGTCGACGCTCTTCGACGATGCAGGGTTCGAACCGCCGCGCATTGCCGCCACGACTGAAGCCGTATTCGACACGCTGCACTGCGTGGCGAACAGCGATTATTTATCGCTCGAACCCGTGCGCCTCGCACAACATCCGTTCTTTCGCGAGCATGTATCGGTCGTGCCGATCAGGGAACGCGTGCCGAGCACGCGCGTGTGCCTCCTGAGACGTGCCGGTGTTCCACTGACGCCGGTTGCGCAGGAACTGGCGTCGATGGCGGTATCGTTTGCACGCATGATGCCGGACTCGGGCGCCAAGGCCTGACGAAATGCCGCGCGTTTTAACGGCTATCATGTCGATCCAGGCGACACCTCCAGCATTTGGACACTTTCATGACAGACAAGAAATCATCAGAGGCGGCGCCACGCGAGACCGCGGCAATGCTGCGTCATTGGCACGACACCGTGCCGAACGATCGCCTGGCTCACCTCGTCAAGGACGCAACCCGGGCAATGGTGCGGGCAATGCAACTGCGTCTGGCAGAACATGCCGTGTCGTACGGGCACTGGACCTTCTTGCGGATCCTGTGGGAGACCGACGGCCTGACGCAGCGCGAACTGAGCGCGCAGGCAGGCGTGATGGAACCGACCACGTTCGCGGCCGTGAGGGCCATGGAAGCCATGGGATTTGTCGAGCGCCAGCAAATGCCCGATAACAAGAAGAACGTGCATGTCTTCCTGACCGAACAAGGGCGCGCATTGAAAGACAAGCTCGTGCCGCTTGCCGAGGAAGTCAACGAGATCAGCGTGGCGGGCATGAGCGAACGCGATATCAAGACCGCGCGCAAGGTGCTGCTCGCCGTGATCGAAAACCTGGCCGGAGATGAACTGGGTTCGACGGATCCGCGCCGACGGGTGTTGTCGACGCGGGAACTCGGGCGCATGGTGGCCGAGCGTGGAGAGGCGGTCGAAGACTAGCGCCGAGACCGCCCTGTATCAGACCGGCGCCGGGTTACGCTCGGCAAACCCGCTTTGGTGCCAGTACGGATACGGCAGCGTCGTGACGCTGGCTTTATCGAGCGCTGCGATTTGTTCCGCGTTCAACGACCATCCGATACTGCCCAGATTCTCGCGGAACTGTGCTTCATCGCGTGCGCCTACGATGACGTTCGCCACGGTCGGACGCTGCAGCAGCCAGTTCAGCGCAATCTGCGGCACGCTCTTGCCGGTTTCCTTTGCAACGGCATCGAGCGCATCGACGACGTTGTACAGGTATTCATCCGCGACCGGGGGCGCCTTGTCCGCCGTCACGTGCAGACGGCTGTTCGCATGCAGCGGCGTGCCGCGGCGAATCTTGCCGGTAAGGCGTCCCCATCCCAATGGACTCCATACGATCGTCGAAACCTTCTGGTCGATGCCAAGCGGCATCAGCTCCTGCTCGAAATCGCGGCCAATCAGCGAGTAATAGGCCTGATGCGCCGAGTGCCGCGCAAGCCCCTCACGGTCCGACGCCGACAATGACTTCATCAAATGCCAGCCCGAAAAATTCGAGCAGCCGATCACGCGGATCTTGCCCGCGCGCACGAAGTCATCGAGCGTACGCAGCGTTTCTTCCACGCGCGTCATCGCGTCGAAACCATGAAGCTGATACACGTCGATGTAGTCGGTGTTCAGGCGCTTCAAACTGCCGTTGATGGCTTCGGTCAGGTGATGCCGGGTCGAGCCGACATCGTTCACACCGGCGCCGGCGCGAAATGTTCCTTTGGTTGACACGATCACTTGCGAGCGGCGCCCTGCAATCGCCTTGCCGAGAATCTCTTCGGCCATGCCGTCGGAATAAACGTCGGCGCTGTCGAACATCGAAACACCCGCGTCGAGCGCAATGTCGACAAGCCGGCGCGCGCCGTCCGCGTCCGTGCTGCCCCACGCCTTGAAGAAGTCATTGCTGCCGCCAAACGTGCCGGTGCCGAGGCTCAGCACCGGCACCTTGAATCCTGATTCGCCTAGCAAGCGATATTCCATTTCCGTTGATTCCTTTCCTGGTGAAGGGAGATGAAGTGCCACGGTTTATCCGTCCGTGGCGCACTGGATTACTTCGAGCCTTCGGGGAAATCGGCGCCGATGGTCGTCTTTTCCCATGTGTCGAAGTCATGCTTCAGCAGATCGACCTTCTTGCGCGCGAGTTCGAGCGCGGCCTTGCCGAGCAGCAAACGCAACGGCGGAGTGTCAGACAACGCAGCGTCGATGATCGCCTGGGCCGCGCGAACCGGATCGCCCGCCTGATTGCCGCTGCGTGCTTCGGTTTGCTTGCGGCGCTCGCCGGCGGTGGCGTCATAAGCGTCGATACGCGTGGCCGACTGCTTGATCGACGGACCCGCCCAATTGGTGCGGAACGGTCCCGGCTCGACAATCAGCACATCGATACCCAGCGGTTTCACTTCGAGCGCCAGCGACTCGGATATGCCTTCCACCGCGTACTTGGTGCCGTGGTAATAGCCCGTCGCCGCGAAGCTGGTGATCCCGCCGATCGATGAAATATTGATTACGATTCCGCTCTTCTGCTCGCGCATGACGGGCAGCACGGCCTTCGTCATGTCGACGAGACCGAATACGTTGGTTTCGAACATCGCGCGCACGGCGTCGTCTTCGCCCTCTTCGATCGCCGCGAGATAACCGTAGCCGGCGTTGTTCACGAGCGCGTCGATCCGTCCGAACTTGTGCTTCGACTGAGCGACCACGTCCTCGATCTGCTTGCGGTTGGTGACATCGAGTTGCAGCGCGAGCGCGGTCTCCGGATACCCTTCGGTCAAGTCCTTGAGCGTCGACGGATCACGTGCGGTGACCACCGCGCGCCAGCCGCGCTCGAGCACGAGCTTCGCGAGTTCACGGCCAAAACCTGTCGAGCAGCCGGTGATCAGCCATACGGGGTTGTCGCGATTCATCATGGAAAGCTCCTGTTCATTTATCAGAAAGTGGGTTGAATCAATGCAGGGGGTTTTCGCCGGGGCGTTTCGCCGCGAACCATGCGGCGAGAGGCGTGGCAAAGGGATGGGTGTCTGAGTTGATGCGCTGTTTGCGTCGCCAGAACCGTGCCCAGGAATGGACGCCCGGCTAAAGCTTACTCGCGATGCGAGATTGCAGCACAAGCGGCCCGAACGAGCCGGGCACAAGATGAAGGATAAAGTCGGACGCAGGGGGACGCGTTCAGGCGCTTACCAGCTCCAGGTGACGCACGGGCGCGCGCTTGCAGCCGGGAACGTTCGCCAGTCCGAAGGTCGGCCGCCCATAGTAGAACCCTTGTGTCAGCACGTGCGGCCATTGCGCCAGCCACTTCGCCTGCGACTGCGTTTCAACGCCTTCGACCACGACCGTGAGGCGCAAGGTCTGCAACAGGTTCAGCATCGCCGATACCACCGCGCAAGCACGCGGACACGTGGGCACTTCGACCAGCAGTTCCTTGGCGAGCTTCACCACGTCTATGTCCATTGCGCTCAGCATGGCCAGTGACGAATAGCCCGTGCCGAAGTCATCGATGGCGATGGTCACGCCAATGTCGCGCAAGCCCGCCATCAATCCCTTCGATGCCAGCACGCGCGTCGCATCTTCGGCCTCGGACAACTCGAGCTGCAGCAGTCCGGGTGAGATTCCATTCGACCGTGCAATCCGCTCGACATGCTGCGTGAAATGCTCGCTCATGGCGACCGACGGGGGCACATTGACGGCTATCGGGAACACGGGGCGCCCCTCGCGCTGCCACTGCCCGAGCTGGCGACTGGTGCTCTTGATGACGAAGTACGTCATGTCGGCCGCAACCCGCGGGTCTTCAATCGCGCTGATGAACGCGTCGGGCAGCAAGGTGCCGTATTCCGGATGCAGCCAGCGAATCAGGGCTTCGGCGCTCGTCAACGCGCCCGTTTTCATTTGGTAGATCCCCTGGAATGCCATAGCAAACTCGCCGGCACGCAATCCTCTCCTGACCCGCTGACACAGCTGCTCTTTTTCTTTGATTTTCATTGTCGTCTCCCGTCAGCTTCGCAATGTGCGGCGCCGCCCTTCGCGCCACGTCCAGCCTGCCTTATGAAAGATTAATGGGCAGAAAATTTCGCAGACCGCCGCCTACCATGCACAAGACGTGCCAACGGATTATCCGGGCGCCAATACATGTGGTGAAGGCAACAGAACCGCATTAACCTCCACCGATTAAGCCATTAGCGGGACTTTCGCCATTGGAGCCGGCGTTTGTTCAAGCCTTTCGATGGCCGATGTTACGTAGCGTTTTTCCGCTGTTACGGCGAACACCAAAACGGCGCCCTGCAGTAGTTCGAGTCATAGTCAATGCCGACGCACAAGGCGCGGCCGTCCGTCTTAATGGCAGGATGAACCTGCGTCCAAGGCAAATGTTTTAATTCAGTCAGCTTTACGGCATAAAGCCCGGTGATCAGTATCTCTTGCGACACGGCGCACCCGAATATCACGCCCGACTGGCGGATTAAGCAAGGTCGCTTGGCCCTATTAAACAAACCGCACAAATACATTGGTTCATGGCTCACGTGTCGGGCATTTTGGCGGACACATAGTATTTGTATCTTCCACGATGCTTATAACGCGGGCCATTTAATACGGCCCAATTCAAATCAGCAACAAATTCCCGGATTATCGATTTGGATGACAAGACAATGGAAATTTTTCCTTGTACGCTGGTTTTCGTCGATGTCGAAGCGACAGCCAGCCCCAACAGCACAAGTAAAGATCCGCTCTCCTATGCACGCCAGGCGTTGTGCCTGAACAGAAGCCTGCTGCGCGCGGGCATGCCGCGTCTTACCCTTTTCACCAACGCGCCAGATCTTGTCGAATCCTTTTGTTCTGCCGAGCCGGCAGCGCAGCGTCCACACGTAGTCGAGCTGATCACGAGCATCAACGTCCCACGGAACATTGAGTTTTACGGCGCGCATTTCAAGCTGGATCTTCTCGAGCAGGTCGCGAACATGCTCAAGCCGAACACCTTGCTGATGCTGCTGGACTCGGACATCGTTGCCATGGAACCGCTCGACCAGGAGTTACTTCAGCGTTGCTCCGACGTGGGTGTAGGCGCGTTCGACATATCCGATCAAGTCTTTCCCGCGTACGGCAGCGACTGCGTGATCCGGGACCTCGAGATCGTCGCAGGACGGCATCTGCTCAATCCGCGCTGGTTCGGCGGCGAGTTCCTGATCAGCACGCCGGCGTTTCTCAAGACGCTGGTGCCGCGCGCCCGCGCGCACTGCGAACGGTATGTCCAGCACATTGCGCGTCTTCAGCACCATGGCGACGAATCGTTTGTTTCAGCGGCGCTCAACACACTCGCGGACGAAGGCCAGCAGATTGTCGAACTGGGCGCGTACCAGGCCATCGGCAGGCACTGGACCGGCAACACGCATCGCGATCTCCGATGGTTCCAGCACTGCTCGTTCGTGCACTTGCCCGATGGCAAAGCGCTGATAGAACGCGAGTCGCGTTATGCGGATTTCAATCCGGCCCGGTTCTGGCGGGCAGTATCGAAGGCGCATTTGCTGAACCGCGCACGTTTTGGCATCAAGCTGTGTTTTACGGCGACGTCCGTCGTGCCCCGGCTGCGCAAGATGATCCGCCGCAGCAAGCAGCCCCCCATCGCGCGTGCAGTCCCAGTGCCGTCCGTCGAGACGTTTGCGCCACAAGGTGTGTCGCAACGCGTGGAAGAAGACAGCAAGGAACCTGTCTCCTGACTGAGTCGGCGCACCTAAACGTCATACAGATTCATCGAATGTTTGATACGGCGAGGCACACGGGTTGCATCCGTGATGCTGCAAACACCGAAAGGAGATATCGATGAGTCAGACATTCAAGGTCAAGGATCACGTGAGCTGGAACAGCCCGCAAGGCGAAACCAGCGGACACGTCACGCGCGTGATCAAGGAGCACACGAAGGTGGACGGACACGTGGTCAACGGCTCGGCCGATGACCCGAGTTACGAAGTCGAAAGCGAGAAGAGCGGCAAACGCGCGGTTCACAAGGGCAGCGCGCTGCATAAGGTGAAAGGCTGACAGGCGCTGCACACATGCGGCGGCCTGAGTCAGGCCGCCGCGCTTGCCACGAGGGAAGCCGCCAGTAAAGCCTGCGTGTATGGATGCTCGGGCGCTTGCAGCACTTTCATGGTCTCGCCGATCTCCACAATCCTCCCCGCCTTCATGACGACTACGCGGTGCGCCATTGCGCGCATCACTGCAAGGTCGTGCGTGATGAAGAGGTAACTCAGCGTGTACTTCTTCTGCAGGCGAGTGAGAAGGTTGAGCACCTGCTGCTGTATCGATACATCCAGCGCGCTCGTCGGTTCGTCGAGCACGAGCAATTCCGGCTCAACTGCCAGCGCTCTTGCGATCGCGATACGCTGCCGCTGGCCGCCGGAAAACTCTTGCGGGTAACGCGGCAGCACGTCGGCCGGCAAACCCACTTCTTCGAGCAATTCCACAACACGCCGGCGCCGCGTCGCCGCATCGACTTCCGGGCGATGCAATGCTATTCCTTCGCCCACGATCTGCTCGATCGTCATGCGCGGCGAGAGCGAACCGTACGGGTCCTGGAACACGACCTGCAGCCGCGATGAAACCATCCGCCGCGAGTTGGCGCTCTTGAGCGTGGACATGGGCTGCCCGTCGATGTGAATCGCGCCTTGCGACGGCCGCTGCAAACCGAGAATGGTCGCCGCCAGCGTCGACTTGCCCGAGCCGGATTCGCCGACCACGCCGAGCGTCTCGCCGCGCCGCAAGGTGATATCGATGTCCTGCAACGCCCTGAACGATGAATGCGTGAACGCGGAACGCCAGCCTTTCGCCGGGGCGCGGTAATCGACTGCGAGACCCTGCACTTCGAGCAGCCTGCGCGCATTTGGCGCGATGGATTCGATCGCGCGCTGAGGCTCGCTGGCGAGCAGACGGCGCGTATAGGGATGTTGCGGATTCGCGAACAGCGCGGCGGTCGTGTTTGTCTCGACCAGCACGCCCCTTTCCATCACTGCGACGCGTTGCGCAAAGCGCTTCACCAGGTTCAGATCATGGGTGATGAGCAGCACTGCCATCCCGCGCTCTGCCGCTTCCTGCTCCTGCAAGCCGATCAGCAGATCCACGATTTGCTGGCGCACGGTGACATCGAGCGCGGTGGTGGGTTCATCGGCGAGAAGGAGGCGCGGACGGCACGCGAGCGCCATGGCGATCATCGCGCGTTGCCGCTGGCCGCCGGACAGTTGATGAGGATAACTGTCGATCCGGCGCTCCGGTTCGGGAATCCCCGTTCGCCTCAACAATTCGATACCGCGTTCGCGCGCCGCATTCGGCCGCAAGCCTTCGTGAAGACGCAAGCTCTCCGCGATCTGCTTGCCGATGGTGAACAGCGGGTTGAGCGCGGTCATTGGTTCCTGGAAGACCATCGCGACATCGCTGCCACGAATGCCGCGCATCTGCTGCTCGGTCTTTTGCAAGATGTCGTCGCCGTCTAGCAGGATGCGCCCGGTCTGGCGCGCGCTTTCTACGAGCCCGAGTATCGACAGCGCCGTCACGCTCTTGCCAGATCCCGATTCGCCGACGAGCGCGACACGTTCGCCGCGCGCAATCGAAAGGCTCAGGTCCTGGACGACGGTTTTATCGCCGAAACGAATTGAGAGGTGATCGAGTTGCAACAAGGGCGTCGTCATTTCTGCGCGCCTCCGAAAGCGGAGCCGCGCGTGCGCGTGTCGAGCGCGTTGCGCAATGCGTCGCCCATGAAGGTCAAAAGCAGCAACGTGATCACCAGCGCGCCGAATGCCGCGCCCGAGATCCACCATGCGTCGAGATTGTTCTTGCCTTCAGCGAGCAGTTCGCCAAGGCTCGGTGTTGGCGCAGGCACGCCGAGGCCCAGGAAATCGAGGCTCGTCAGAGCAAGAATGGCCGCGCTCATCCGGAACGGCAGGAACGTGATCACCGGCGTGAGGCTGTTGGGCAGCACATGACGCCACATGATCTGCCAGTTCGAAAGACCCATCGTGCGCGCCGCGCGGACATAATCGAGCGAACGGTTGCGCAGGAATTCAGCGCGGACATAGTCGGACAACGTCAGCCATCCGAACGCCGACAACAGGACAAAAAGCAGCCACAGGGTCGGCTCGAATATCGATGCAAAGATGATCAGCAAATACAGGTCTGGCATGGAGCTCCAGATCTCGATCAGGCGTTGCCCGATCAGGTCGGTGCGCCCGCCGTAGAAACCCTGCACCGCGCCCGTCAGAACGCCCAGCAGGACGCCGGATACCGTCAGCGCGAGCGCCATGAGGACGGAGAGACGGAAGCCGTACAAGAGGCGCGAGAACACGTCGCGTCCGAACTGGTCGGTCCCGATCCAGTTGTTGGCGGACGGGGGCGCGGGATTGGGTCTCGTCGCGAAGTAATCGACCGTGTCGTAGTGAAAATGGATCGGCGGATAGATCGCGAAATTACCCTTCGATTCCAGCCGGTCGCGGATATACGGATCGAGGTAGTTCGTGCGCGCGGGGAAGTCGCCGCCGAAGATCTTCTCCGAATAGTCCTTCACCACCGGGAAGTAATAGTGCCCCTCATACCGCACGATCAGCGGCCGGTCGTTTGCGAGCACTTCGCCAAGCAGGCTGATTGCGAACAAGACCACGAACACGATTGTGCTCCAGTAGCCAAGCCGCTGGGATTTGAAACGCAGCCATACGCGCCGTCCGGGCGATATCGAACGGGCGAGTTCGGGCGAACTCACGCTCTCACCGGTCCAGCCGGTCGAACTGGATACGGGGGTCGACGAGGACATAACAGACGTCTGCAATGAGCTTGGTCACAAGACCAATCAGGGTGAAGAGGAACAGCGATCCGAGCACGACCGGGTAGTCGCGGCGGATCACCGAGTCGTAGGAAAGCTGGCCCATGCCGTCGAGGGAAAAGAGCGTCTCGATCAGCAGGTTGCCGTTGAGGAACGCGCCCACGAATGCGGCGGGCAAGCCGGTCAGAAGCGGAATCATCGCGTTGCGCAACACGTGTTTCCAGAGCACGTCGCGTTGCGGCGCACCCTTCGCGCGTGCGGTCAGGACGTATTGCCGGCCTATTTCCTCGAGGAACGTGTTCTTTGTCAGGATGGTCACGATCGCAAA
The DNA here is from genome assembly GCF_053574605.1 of Caballeronia sp. M23-90. Lineage (NCBI taxonomy): Bacteria > Pseudomonadati > Pseudomonadota > Betaproteobacteria > Burkholderiales > Burkholderiaceae > Caballeronia > Caballeronia sp. M23-90. The sequence continues at coordinate 11,865 of NZ_JBSIPA010000168.1, forward strand.
GTTGCCGACGACCGATGCGGTGACAGGCAACGCGATATGCCATAGATAATCGAGCACTTTGCCGGCGGTGCTGAGCTGGTCGAAATCATCCGATGTCAGCCCGCGCATGGGGAACACTTGCCACATCGACCCGCCGCCGAAAAGCATCAGCAGCAGCACACCGAGCACGAAACCGGGGATGGCGTAGCCCGCGAGGACGAGGATGCTGGTGGCGGTATCGAAACGCGATCCATTACGTATGGCCTTCGAGATGCCGAGCGGCACCGCGATCATATAAGTCAGCAAAATGGTCCAGAGCCCGAGCGTGATGGAAACCGGCAGCTTGGAACGGATCACGGCCCACACACTCTGGTGCTGGTAATAGGACTGGCCGAGGTCGAACGTCGCATAGTTCTTCAACATGCTGAAGTAGCGTTCGAGCGGCGGTT
>NZ_JBSIPA010000169.1:0-12264 GCF_053574605.1 Caballeronia sp. M23-90
TGGTGGCGGTCACTCGTCTTATCCTGCGTACCCTGGCGGCTACGATCCCGGCTACTACGGCGCGCCGGTATCCAGGTCCATCGTCCCATCGCGGGCCAGGACCGCCGCCGTAATAGCCCCCGCCGATCACCACGCCTGACTGAACAACCGGCGCGCCGTAGTAGCCGGGATCGTAGCCGCCAGGGTACGCAGGATAAGACGAGTGACCGCCACCCGCATAGGCGGGCGTGCCGTCGGGATAAACGGCGCAGCCCGCGACGAGCGCGGACGAAACGAGGATGAGTCCTGCGGCAGCGAGTTTCATATTTGATATTGCAAACAGTGGTTGATTACCGTATCTGACAGCATTGACGAAGGGTTGTCGCAAGAAACTTGTAAAGTTTTATCTCGCTGGTAACACGCGCATGAAGGTCGAGACCCACTTGGGACGCGGCTTGCACCGCATTACAACGCCGATTGAACATGCGCTGTTGACACAACTGCAACAATGCTTTGTGCCTTAACGCATTTATCGGATCAGGACTAACCCTTACAATTCAACGGTCCTGCAGTGGGCCCGTCAGCCCACGGGACACGAGAAAGGGGTTAGAAATGAAAAAGACAATATCGACCTACTGGCCTGTTGCCATGCTTGTACCGCTCGCTCTTGCGGGTTATTGCCACGCAATCCACCCCATGGTGGGAGCGGCAGCACACCCGCAAAGCGCCGCTACAGTCAGCGCGGAGTTTGCGCGTGCCATTTCGCTGGGTCTTGTAGATTCGGACAGCGCCGCACCGGCAACATCGCCGTCGGTCACACAGACGTTTTGAACAAGCGTCGTTCGGGCGCAAAAGCGACGTCCTTTGTATAATTCGGGACCGTTCGCGTGCGCTCGCCTTGAGGGGATGCGAGACGGCAGGCGGTACTTGATCGACGCCTCAAGTCAACGATATCCGGAACCCGATGAACACGATCGCCATCTGCTTTGTGTGCCTTGGCAACATTTGCCGTTCGCCCAGCGCCGAAGCGGTGATGCTTCATCAAGTGGGGAAAGCAAGACTCTCGGACCGGATCGTCGTGGATTCTGCGGGCACGGGTGATTGGCATATCGGCCAGCCGCCGGATGAACGCGCCCAGCGCGCGGCCAGAACCCGTGGTTATGACCTGTCATTGCTGCGTGGCCGGCAAGTCCGCGAAACAGATTTCGCGCGGTTCGACCTCCTGATTGCAATGGACGATGCCAACGCTGCCGCGCTCGCAAAACTCTGCCCACCGGAATACCGCGACAAGATCCGTTTGCTCATGGAATTCGCCACGCGCGATGACAGCCGCGTTGTCGTCGATCCTTATTTTGGCGGCGATGAAGGTTTCGAGCGGGTGCTCGACCAGTGCGAGGACGCTTGCGAAGGCCTGCTGAAAGCGCTGCGCACCCAGTTGGTGTCCTAGGCGCATGGCGACCAAGCGGGCTTCGGCCCGCGAAATGTCTCAGTAAATTCCTAATAAATGAATCTGAGATACTTGACTAAATCCGTAGGCTATTTATACTTGAGCAAAATCATCGAGTATTAGCAGTAGCCCCCGGTAGCCACAAATTATGAGACTCACCACGAAAGGCCGTTTCGCCGTCACGGCGATGATCGACTTGGCATTGCGCCAGGAGCAGGGCCCGGTGACGTTGGCCGGAATCAGCCAGCGCCAGCACATATCGCTCTCTTACCTCGAACAGTTGTTCGGCAAGCTGCGCCGCCACGAAATCGTGGAGTCGGTGCGGGGTCCGGGTGGCGGATACAATCTTGCGCGCCGTGCTGAAAACGTCACGGTTGCGGACATCATCATTGCGGTGGACGAACCTATCGACGCAACGCAGTGCGGTGGCAAGGGTGCGTGCGAAGGCACGAAGCAGCACGACGGCCATTGCATGACCCACGAACTCTGGTCCACGCTCAATCAGAAGATGGTCGAGTATCTCGACTCCGTCTCGCTGAAAGACCTGGTCGACCAGCAGCGTGCGCGCGATGGTTCGCCGGCGGTATTGCGCGATCGCCGTGCCGATACGGCGACCGTGGAGCCTGCCCGAGTCGCGCCGAAAGGACCGAATTCCGTTTTCAACCTGGCCGGCTGACGGCTGCCGCGCGTCCATAAAGCCGACGCGGCTGTCTCGCCTGGAAAAGCCAATTGAGTCAATTCCCGGAGCAACTGATGAACAACGACATTCCCCACCTGCCCATTTACATGGACTACAGCGCAACGACCCCGGTCGACCCGCGCGTGGTGGACAAGATGATCCCGTATCTGCGCGAGCAGTTCGGCAACCCGGCATCGCGTAGTCATCAATATGGCTGGGATGCGGAACGGGCAGTCGAAGAAGCGCGCGAGAACGTCGCGAAGCTGGTCAATTGCGATCCGCGGGAAATCATCTGGACGTCGGGCGCAACGGAGTCGGACAACCTTGCCATCAAGGGCGCGGCGCATTTTTACAAGAGCAAGGGCAAGCACATCATCACGGTGAAGACCGAGCACAAGGCCGTGCTCGATACCTGCCGCGAGCTCGAGCGCGAAGGTTTTGAAGTCACGTACCTGGATGTGAAGGACGACGGTTTGCTGGATCTGGACGTGTTCCAGGCGGCGATCCGCCCGGACACCATCCTCGTGTCCGTGATGAACGTGAACAATGAAATCGGCGTGATCCAGGATATTGCCGCCATCGGCGAGATCACGCGTGCCAAGGGCATCGTGTTGCATGTCGATGCAGCGCAAGCCACCGGCAAGATCGAGATCGATCTGCAAAAACTGAAGGTCGACCTGATGTCGTTCTCGGCGCATAAGACATACGGTCCGAAGGGTATCGGCGCGTTGTTCGTGCGTCGCAAGCCGCGCATCCGTATTGAAGCGCAAATGCATGGCGGCGGTCACGAACGCGGCATGCGTTCGGGTACGCTGGCGACGCACCAGATTGTTGGCATGGGCGAGGCTTTCCGCATCGCGCGTGAAGAAATGGCGACCGAAAACGAGCGCGTGCGCATGTTGCGCGACCGCCTGTTGAGGGGTCTCTCGGAGATGGAAGAGGTTTATGTGAACGGCGACATGGCAACCCGTGTGCCGCATAACCTCAACATCAGCTTTAACTTCGTTGAAGGCGAGTCGCTGATCATGGCGGTCAAGGATGTGGCGGTATCTTCCGGGTCGGCTTGCACATCGGCTTCGCTGGAACCGTCATACGTGCTGCGCGCGCTTGGCCGCAACGACGAACTCGCGCACAGCTCGATCCGCTTCACGGTTGGCCGCTTTACGACCGAGCAGGACGTCGACTATGTGATCAATCTGTTGAAGGGCAAGATTCAGAAGCTGCGAGATTTGTCGCCGCTTTGGGAAATGCATAAGGATGGCATCGACATCTCGTCGATCCAGTGGGCCGCGCACTAAGCAGCACTTTGCGCCCCGGTTGAACGCACACGCATACGAATTCAAGGAGTTTGAATCATGGCTTATAGCGACAAGGTTCTGGACCATTACGAAAACCCGCGCAACGTCGGTTCGTTCGGCAAGGACGACGACACGGTCGGCACCGGCATGGTCGGGGCGCCCGCGTGCGGCGACGTGATGAAGCTGCAGATCCGCGTGGGCGCGGACGGTGTGATCGAAGATGCGAAGTTCAAGACGTATGGCTGCGGCTCGGCGATTGCCTCCAGCTCGCTCGTGACCGAATGGGTCAAGGGCAAGACCCTGGACCAGGCGCTGACGATCAAGAACACCCATATTGCTGAAGAACTGGCTTTACCGCCGGTCAAGATTCACTGTTCGATTCTCGCCGAAGACGCAATCAAGGCCGCCGTTGCAGACTACAAGCAACGTCACGGTGCGGGCGTTGCAGAAGCGGCTCCGGTTGAAGCGAAGCAGCACGCAGCGTAAGCAATTCAGGGAGGGGCGCCTGGGTTTGCAAGAGAGATCCGGCGCTCGGGTTTTGGATTCAAAGCAAGGCTGCAGCATGCGACCGGGAGCAACCATCCGGATTCAAGCAACTGCTGAAGAGAGACTATGGCAATCACGTTGACGGACAAGGCAGCACAGCACGTGCAGAAGTATCTGGTTCGACGCGGCAAGGGCGTAGGGCTACGTCTTGGCGTGCGCACGACCGGCTGTTCAGGCCTCGCTTACAAGCTCGAGTACGTGGACGAACTCGCGCCGGAAGATCAGGTGTTCGAGTCAGCAGGCGTGAAGATCATTGTCGATCCGAAGAGCCTCGCTTATATCGACGGCACCGAACTGGATTTCGCGCGCGAAGGGCTGAACGAAGGTTTCAAGTTCAACAACCCAAATGTGAAAGACGAGTGCGGCTGCGGCGAATCTTTTCGCGTATAGCATTGTGGAAGAACAGCAAAGAGGCGGCGCGTGCCGCCTTTTTCTTTAGCGTCACTGCTTTTTAAGTCCACCTATCCTCCTCCCATGGCCACGCTCAACGACAGTCACTTCGACCTGTTCGATCTCCCGCCGACTTACGCCATCGATTCCGCGAAGCTGGACGAAGCTTATCGAACGGTGCAGGCGCAGGTTCATCCCGACCGGTTTGCAGCCGCGGGCGATGCGCAAAAGCGCGTTGCGATGCAGTGGGCCACGCGCGCGAACGAGGCGTACCAGACGCTGCGCGACCCGCTCAAACGGGCCACGTACATGCTCTCGCTGCGCGGTGTGCATGCCGACGCCGAGAACAACACGGCGATGGAACCGGCCTTCCTGATGCAGCAAATGGAATGGCGCGAAAATATCGAGGACGCGGCGGCGGCGAAGAACGTGGGCGCGCTCGAGTACTTGCTCACGGAACTGCGCGACCAGGAACGCATTCGCTTCGAAAAGCTGGCGGCTTTGATCGACAGTCACGCCGATCAGGCGGCAAGTGAAGCCGTCCGCCAGTTGATGTTTATCGAACGTGTGGCGAGCGAGATTGGCAACCAGATCGAAAAGCTCGACTGATTTCAGACCACCAGACGACACTACAGGCGTCACCAACCCCCAATAGAGCAACGATGGCTTTACTGCAAATTTCAGAACCCGGCATGGCTCCGGCGCCGCATCAGCGGCGCATTGCCGTGGGCATCGATCTCGGTACGACGAATTCGCTCGTGGCCGCCATGCGCAACAGCGTAGCTGAAGTGCTGCCCGACGAGGACGGCCATTACCTGCTGCCGTCGGTGGTCCGGTATCTGGAGAAGGGCGGCCGGCGTATCGGTCGTGTTGCGAAGGAAGAAGCGGCGCTTGATCCGCGCAACACGATTGTTTCAGTCAAGCGTTTCATGGGCCGCGGCAAGAGCGAAGTGGAAGGCGCCGAGAACGCGCCCTACGATTTTGTCGATGCGCCAGGCATGGTGCAGATTCGTACTATCGATGGTGTGAAGAGCCCGGTGGAAGTGTCGGCGGAAATCCTGGCGACGTTGCGTTATCGCGCGGAAGATTCGCTTGGCGACGATCTGGTCGGTGCGGTGATCACCGTTCCGGCTTATTTCGATGAAGCCCAGCGTCAAGCCACGAAAGACGCCGCGAAACTCGCCGGCCTGAACGTGCTGCGTTTGCTGAACGAACCGACTGCGGCCGCGATTGCTTACGGGCTGGACAACGCATCGGAAGGGTTATACGCCGTGTACGACCTCGGCGGCGGAACCTTCGACCTGTCGATTCTCAAGCTCACCAAAGGCGTCTTCGAAGTGCTCGCGGCAGGCGGCGATTCAGCGCTGGGCGGGGATGATTTCGATGCCATGGTTTATCGGCACGTGCTCGCAAAAGCGAAGGTGAAGCCGGCAACGCCTGAAGACGTGCGGCTGTTGCTCGATCATGTGCGTACGGCCAAGGAAGCGCTGTCGGATGCGCCCGAAGCGCGCGTCGAAGCTTCTTTCTCCGATGGCCAGAAGATCGACCTGACGATCACCGAAGCCGACTTTGCCACACTCACTGAAACGCTGGTTGCACGCACGCTGACGCCGACCCGCAAGGCGTTGCGCGATGCGAAGATATCGGCGTCCGAGATCAAGGGCGTCGTGCTGGTTGGCGGCGCGACGCGCATGCCGGTGATTCGGCGCGCGGTCGAAGAATATTTCGGCCAGCCGCCATTGACCAATCTCGATCCCGATCAGGTCGTGGCGCTCGGCGCTGCGATCCAGGCCGACATGCTCGCGGGCAATCGAAGCGGCGAGGGCGATGACTGGCTGTTGCTGGACGTGATTCCGCTGTCGCTCGGTGTCGAAACCATGGGCGGCCTGACGGAAAAAATCATCCCGCGCAATTCGACCATTCCGGTCGCGCGCGCGCAGGATTTCACCACCTTCAAGGACGGCCAGACCGCAATGGCCATTCACGTGGTGCAGGGCGAACGCGAGCTCGTTTCCGACTGCCGGTCGCTCGCGCGTTTCGAGCTGCGCGGCATTCCGCCCATGGCCGCCGGCGCTGCGCGCATTCGCGTGACGTATCAGGTGGACGCGGACGGTTTGCTGTCGGTGTTTGCGCGCGAACAATTGTCGGGCGTGGAGGCATCGGTGGTCGTGAAACCGTCCTACGGTCTTGCCGATGACGACGTTGCCCGCATGCTGGAAGAGAGCTTCACCACCGCCGAAGTCGATATGCGCGCCCGCGCGCTGCGCGAAGCGCAAGTCGACGCACGGCGTCTGGTAGAAGCATCGCAAGCGGCGTTGGGCGCGGACAGCGAACTGCTGGACGACGCCGAGCGCGCGAATATCGAAATGTTGATCGGCCAGCTGGCAACGGTCACGACGGGCGACAGCACGGACGCCATCGAAGCCGCGACCAAGGAACTGGCCGCCGCCACCGACGAGTTCGCCGCCCGCCGCATGAACAAAAGTATTCGCCGCGCACTCGCCGGCCGCCGGCTCGACGAAGTCTGAGCCCATAACGACATAGAACGGAAAGAAGTCATGCCCCAGATCGTAGTTTTGCCCCATGTCGAGTTGTGCCCGGATGGCGCGGTGATCGACGCGGATTTATCGAAGAGTATTTGCGACAACTTGCTGGATAACGGCATCGAGATCGAGCACGCGTGCGAGAAGTCATGCGCCTGCACGACGTGTCACGTGATCATCCGCGAAGGATTCAACGCGCTGGTTCCATCGGAAGAAGACGAGGACGATTTGCTCGACAAGGCATGGGGACTCGAGCCGACGTCGCGGTTATCATGTCAGGCGATGGCACCCGCCGACGAGGATCTCGTGGTCGAGATTCCGCGCTACACCATCAATCACGCTAAAGAGAATCACTGAAACTATCAGGGACCTTGAGACAGGAGCGCTTGCCATGAAGTGGACAGACACGCAGGACATCGCGATGGCACTGACCGACGCGCATCAGAACGTCGATCCGCAGTTCGTGCGATTTACGGATTTGCATCGCTGGGTGACGGAATTGGCAGGCTTCGACGACGATCCTGAGAAATCCAACGAGAGGATTCTCGAGGCGATCCAGGCGGCATGGATTGAAGACGCGGATTACTGAATCTGGCGTCGGCCAAGACAAAACAAAAACGGCGATTCCGCGAGGAGTCGCCGTTTTGTTATCCAGCTCAACCAGCCAACCGATATCAGCCCGCAGCCAGCGTACCGTTCTCGATGCGCACGCGTTGGCCCTGGCTGAATGGCGGCGGCTCACGATACGTGAAATAACGCGTCTTGCCGTTTTCCATGTGCACGCGCACCGAATAATCGGTCTCGCTGCGCAGATGTTTTTCCACCGCGTTACCGCCGAGGCCGCCGCCTAAAGCGCCGAGAATCGTCATGCCGGTACGGCCACCTCCGCGACCAAACTGGTTACCGATCAGACCACCCGCGACCGCGCCGCCAACTGCGCCGATACCCGTGCCGTGACCTTCGCGCTTCACCGCCGAGATGCCTTCAACCGTGCCGCAAGTAGAGCAGTACGCAGCTTGCACTGGTTGCTGCTGCGCATAGTTCGGCTGTTGCGCGGGTTGCTGTTGAGCCACTTGGCGGGCCTGCTGTTCCTGCGCTGCTTGTTGCTGCTGCGCCGCTTGCTGTTGAGCGGCTTGCTGCTGCGCCTGTGCTTGAGCCGCTGTCGGCGCCACGGGTTGTGTCGCGACCTGTGCTGCTTGCGTCTGGTCGTTCACAGGCGACGTGCTGGACGCCTTCGGAAAGAGTCCAGTGACGGCGGCCGTAGCCGCGAGACTCGCAATGATGACCGCGCCCGCGGCGGTAGCCACCAGTGGGTGAATCTTGCGATTGGGTGAATTTGGTGTGGTCATGTTGTTGTTGCTGTTATCCATTTTTGAACCTCCGTCTCAAGGCAGAGTGCGATGTTGCTGGGTGTCTGGTGATTAGTTTGCGGCAGTATCCGCTGCCGGATTTATCAATTTGTAACGTTTAGGTGTGATCTATTGATGCAAGAACCGCACCGGGATCGGTCTCGCCCGGAAAGCCAATACTGGTAAGGGTTTACGTATGGCCGCGCGGCGAAGCGCAAAAGGCAGGCCTGAATCTTTTACCTGTACTTACAAAGTCACCCAGCCTAATCGTCTAACGATACCTTTCATAAAACTTTCAGTCTGCCCCTTTTAGTTTAAGCTCCGATTTCCGTACGATTTCCGTACGGAAACGAAAAAGGAGAGGACTGAACCATGAGCAATCCGATAAGCAGCAAGACCGCGCGTGATCGTCTCGCGCCGCGCCGGGAGCCGTATTTCGTGCGCCTACGGGCCGGACTATTCGTAGGGTATCGCCGCAACGAATCGGGCGAAGGAACGTGGATAGCACGCCTTAGAACACTCGACGGGCGGCAGGTCTATAAGTCGCTCGGGACGTTCGCGGAGTACGACGCTGCTACGGCGGCATGTTTCGCTTGGGTCGATGCGCTCGATAAGCCGGTGCCGGTCGCCGAGGTTAAACACACCGTGTCGGACGCCTGTCGCGCGTACGTCGAATACCAGCGTCTCCATAAATCCGAACGCGCCAGCCGGGACGCAGCAGCCCGCTTTCGACAGCTAGTCTACGGCGCGGCTATCGGTCCCGTGCTCCTTTCCGCGCTCACGATAGTGCATATACACACATGGATATCGGATCAGCTCGCCGGGAAGGAAGGCGAGGCGCTACGCCGAGGTAAAGATTCGGCCAATCGACAACTCGCCACGTTTAAGGCCGCGCTGAACTTCGCGTATCGGACGGGCATGACGAATACGGACGAAGCATGGCGCACGGTGCTCCCGTTTCGCGGAGTAGGGCGAAGGCGCGAGGGATACATATCGGCGACTGACCGGGAGAGGCTACTAAGCGCGCTCGCTCCGGACGTGCGGAAACTCGCGATAGCGGCGCTGCTTACCGCCGCCCGTCCCGGCGAGCTATCGAGGGTAACCGCCGCGCATTACGACTCGACTCAGGGCACCCTCCAACTCGACGGTAAGACCGGCCACCGCACGATAACGCTTAGTAGCGTCGCGCGTAGGTTCTTCGATCACCTGTCGAAGGACAAGATAGGTAACGCCCACCTACTTACGACGCGGCGCGGGAGGCCTTGGATTAAGGAGACGTGGATTCCGGAGTTCACGAAGGGGCGAAACGCCGCGAAGCTGCCCGCGACTATCGTTATGTACTCGCTACGGCACACGGCGATTAGCGACTGGATCTCGGGCGGCATAGACGCCTTTACGGTCGCGAAGATGGCCGGGACCTCGACCGCGATTATCGACAAGCACTACGGTCACCTCCGCGCCGACCGGACGCGCGACGCGCTGGACCGAATCTCCCTCCTATCAGCCGCTGCGTAGCAATAGCAAGAATTATCGTCAGGTAAATGTAAGTTTCTGTCGCCATGCAATTGAGGCTGGCGGAGAATTTAGGTTGTAGTGAGATGCAGAGAGACGAGAACCTACCCATAACCTAGTTAGTGAGGAATACGAAATGACCACGATTACCCGCAAGAACGCTAAGAAGAACGTCACCGTACCGGCCGCAGTCGTGATGGAGGCGGTGCGCTTCCCGAAACGTTCGGACTTCTTTTACGACTTCCCCACGCGCGCTTCGATGGGCCTCCCGGCTCTGGACGCTAAGAAGTCGAACGCCGCAGGTGTATCGCAGTCTTGGAGTAACGCGAAGGTTCGCGAAGCCCGCACGACGAAGCACGGCGTAAAGGTCTCGTTCGACGGTAAGACGACGGAGTACAAGTCTGTCGCCGCAGCTTTTCGTGAACTGCGCTTACCCTTCGAGAAGCACATTAAATTCCGCCTCGGCCTGAAGGCGAGCGGGGCGGCACACTTCGAAAACGGCGGGAAGCTGTACGCGTTCGCGCTGGTGGACTTCGAGGAGGTAACGGACGCGATTCGGATTTGAAGCCGGTATGTCCTTCGTCTACTACATGGGAGGAGGGTTCCTACTCGGAGCGGTCGTCGTGCTGCTGTACCTCCTCTTTCACGCTTAACTCAGCCTCTAACGCCCGCCGATCATGGTGGGCGTTTTCGTGTCCGCCTGTTACAAATTTCCTCGCTTTTCTTCCATACCTCTAGCAAATAACGATTAATGACCTTTGGGCCGCGATGCTGTTCGGCTAGGTAGGTTGCGCACGTGGGTACGAAGCCCATAGGTCACTTTCTAACGCGAATTAGAAGGCGCTTATGCGCCTTGGATGCGTCGCGGCGATTACGCGGAAGCCTTGAACACTCGAATACTGCTTGTTGAGGGACATTAACGTTTTCCGTAAACTCGTTCCGTAACTTAATTCGTTCAAGGGAGCGAAATATGTCCAAGAAATATTCAGAGATTGTCGCCGCAATCGATCCGGCACTGAAGGCGAATGCTTACGAGGTTTTGGCCGGGATGAATATTCAGCCTAGCGACTTCCTGCGATCCGCGATTATCTACTTAGTCGAGAAGCGCAAAGTGCCGTTCGATATCAAGCATGTAAGCCCGCGAACGGGATACGAAGTAGCCGCGCCTCTTTGCGTGAACACCGAAGAAGTGGCGGCATAAAAGAAAAGCCGCGCGGTTACCTGGGGAGGTGGCGGGCGCGGCTTTTGAACTGAATCAACGTACTACAATAGGATTATAGCGATGCAAGCTCTTGAAAGTAAAGAAGAAAACACTTCGTCATCCGAAGTAAAAGTCACAGCGAAGCAGCGAGAGGATCAGGCGTTGCGTTTTATGCAGGAACTGGGACGCGGACTGCCCGACGATCAGCGCGTGATGGCGGCGTTCGCCGAAAACGCGAACGAGTTGCCCGACGAGAACGGCGAAGTAAAGAACAGGGGTTTTTGGGCCAAGCCGTGGAAGACCGGCAAGGGAATTCCGAACGACAAGAATTCGTTCGTGGTGATTTCCGCGTCAGCCGCCAGAGAGCCGGATGCCGATTGGAAGGATAAATTCTGGCGCAGCAAAAGCACCTTCGGCTCCGGTCTAGCTCTGATGGTTGACGATATCGGCACCGGCGCGGGTTCGAAGGGCGGAATGTCGTTGGAAGACTTGAAAGCAAAGTTGCCGCCCACGGTGATAATCGAGACTTCTAAAAACAATCACCAGTGCTGGTATTTCTTCTCCGCGCCCGTGACCAACCGTGACCAGTATGAAGCGTTCCTCGGAGCCTTCGCCAAGCACGCCCTCGATAAAGGCGGCGACAAAACGATCAAGGACATAACGCGGTTTGGGAGGCTGCCAGTCGGGATCAACAACAAACGCCTAGAGGACGGCTCGCTGAAGTACGGTGCAGTGTTTCAAGTGCGGCAAGTATTCGCGGACTACGACCGGCGTTACACGATGGCCGCGATAGAAGGAGCGTTCGGATTTAAGACCGTCGTGCGCAAGAAGGCTTCGACGGTAGAGGTGACCGAATCGAGCGATACCAACGCCATACTCCTCGCACGCGCTGTCGAAATCTGCTCAAAGTTGGGCTGGGGCGAGGGCGGCGGCGAAATGGCAATGAAGTCGCCGGGGAAGTACCGGATGAACTGTCCTTGGGGCGAGGAGCACACGGGCGGCGTGAAGAGTGGAGCGTATATCTGGGGGCCGGACTATCGAGAAGGGGAACAGCCCTATGTGTTCGGATGCTCCCATGACGGGTGCCAGAAAGCGGTGCCGCGTCGGGGTTGGTCGTTGTTTATGGACCTGTTCGTGCTCCCGGTTATTGAGAATGAGCTAGAGGCGGCTAACGAGGAATGGGCCGAACTCGAACCGAACTGGGAGATGGAACCCGCACGTAACGACTGGACGTTCGATAGAAGCGTGACTAGGGCGTTCGCGCGCATCGCCTCGGCGCTCTCCCGGGTAACGACCGCGCGGCCCGCTTCGAACGCCCTA
>NZ_JBSIPA010000016.1:0-36518 GCF_053574605.1 Caballeronia sp. M23-90
TGTGATGGTGGCGGCGAAGACGGCATGCCGCGCGGTCGCAAATTCACGTCCGACGACCTTCAGCTCCTGCTCCTCGCTCTGCTCGCCGAGCAGCCGCGTCACGGCTACGAGCTGATCAAGGCACTCGAAGTCCGGTCGAACGGTTTCTACACGCCGAGTCCGGGCATGGTGTATCCGGCGCTGACCTATCTTGAAGAACTCGGTTACGCGACCGTCGAACTGGAAGGCAACCGCAAGCGTTACGCGCTAGCGGAACCTGGCCGCGAGTATCTGGCGGCCAACCGGGAACGCGTCGACATCATGTTCGCGAAGCTCAGTCATTTTGCTCGCAAGATGGATTCGGTGCGCCGCGCGTTCGCTGGCGAGACTTCCGACGAAAACGGCGACGGCGACAACACCTGGCTGCCGGAATACATCCAGGCACGCCGTGCGCTGAAGCACGCACTGCTGATGCGAACCGAAGCCACCATCGCCGAACAGCGCCGCATCGCCGCCATTCTCGTACGCGCCACGGCCGAAATCGAAGGCAAGGCGACGAGTGATCCGGCTTGAAATCCACATAACGATCAAGGAAAGACAGTATGCAAAACAGACCCGATCTGGCGGTCGTGCGCGTTCGCTATGCACTCAAATTCCGCCTGCTTCAAGTCAAGCGGGTTCATCTGGTAACACCGCATCTCCTGCGCGTCACAATGGGCGGCGAAGATCTCCAGGACTTCGAATCTGCATCGTTCGATGATCACATCAAGGTCTTCTTCCCGGCTCCCGGCGAAGAAAAACCCGTGGTCCCGACGGCCGGCCCCAATGGTCCCGTCTTCGCCGAAGACCAGCCGCGACCGATCGCACGCGACTTCACGCCGCGCCGTTTCGATCGTGAGGCCCGGGAACTGGATATCGAATTCGCGTTGCACGAAGCAGGACCCGCCGCGACCTGGGCCAGGCAAGCAGACGTGGGTCAGTACCTTGGCATTGGCGGCCCACGCGGTTCGTTTACCATTCCCACGGGGTTCGACTGGCATCTTCTTATAGGCGATGAAACCGCGCTGCCCGCCATCGCGCGCCGTCTGGAAGAGTTGCCTGCGGGAACCCGTGTTGCAGCGCTGATCGAAGTTGAGGATCCATCGGCAAAAATCGAATTCAGTACCAATGCGGACCTCTACGCAGAATGGCGCTACCGTAACGAATCCGAGTTTCCGGGCGGTGCGTTGTTGCTCGCACTGCGCGAAATGTATCTGCCCGATGGCGAAGGGTATGTGTGGGCAGCGGCTGAGTCGAGCGTGGTTCGTGCGGCGCGTCAACACTTGTGCACGGAACGCGGTATCGATAAAACCCGCATTCGCGCCTCCAGTTACTGGAAGCGCGGCGCGGTTGCGGTCCATGAGTCTATCGACGACTAGACCTTGAATCGCACACGTCGCGTCCAAAAGAATAAATTCAATCAGGATGGCTATGTATAGTCTCGATTCAACTCGCGAGCGGCGCCTGCTGTGGCTGCTCGCACTCACCCAGTTCACCATCATCATGGACTTCATGGTGATGATGCCGCTCGGCCCGCAGATCATGCGCAGCTTTCAGATTACACCCGCTGCATTTGCCACCGCGGTCTCGGCGTACTCATGGTGCTCGGGACTTTCCGGGCTGCTGGGGGCGACGTATATCGATCGCTTCGACCGGCGCCGGTTATTGCTCGCCGTGTATGCGTTGTTTGCTTTATCCAACCTCGCTTGCGCCTTTGCGCCCACTTTCCCTATCCTGCTTTTAGCGCGTGCATTCGCGGGCATCACCGGCGGCATGCTCGGTTCGGTCGTGATGGCCATTGTCAGCGACGTCATCCCCGTGGCAAGGCGCGGCGCCGCGACTGGAACGATCATGACGGCGTTTTCACTGGCCGCCGTTGCGGGCGTGCCGGCAGGCATTCTGCTCGGCGCGCACTTCGGCTGGTACACGCCATTCATCCTGCTGACGGTGCTCTCCGTGCTGATATGGCTCGGCGGCATGCGAATCGTACCCACGCTGGCCGAACACCTGGGACGGCAACAGCCTGCGTTGCGAAGCGTGCTGCCATCGTTATGGCGGCTTTTGACGAACCCTCGATACATGAGCGCGTTCGCCATGACCTTCGTTGTAATGGGCTCGCAGATGCTGGTGATCCCGTTCATATCGCCCGTGCTGGTCGCCAATCACGGCGTGCAGCCTGCGCAATTGTCCTGGCTTTATATGGGCGGTGGCGCGGCGACGTTCTTCACTTCACGTTTTGTCGGCCGTCTTTCCGATCGTTACGGCAGCCGCCACATGTTCCGCGTGATGGTCGCCGTTTCCCTTCTGCCCATCCTCTTCGTCACGCATTTACCGAGCTTGCCGTATGTATTGCTGCTGCTGTTTTTCCCGGTCTTCATGGTGACGGTTTCCGGCCGCATGGTTCCCATGCAGGCGTTGCTTACGACGGTTCCAGAGCCCGCCAACCGGGGCGCGTTCCTCAGCACGAACAGTGCGCTGCAGGCGCTTGGCAGCGGTTGCGGCGCGTGGCTTGGGGGCTTGCTGTTGTCGAGCGGTGCTGACGGGAGCATTCAAGGGTATGGCGTCAATGGATGGCTCGCGACCGTGCTCGTAATCGCGGCGGCGGTGTGGATCAGCCGCATAAAGTCGTCGTCGGAGAGGCCCGCGGCAAGCGCCGTTGCAGCCGAACCGCTGGGCGAGGCTTAAGGTGTGATGCGGACCAGCTTGTTAAGTGGTCCGCCACGCCACCTGAACGTGTGTTGCACAAGCTTCGCGGAAACGGTAATCTCACGCTCACGAAGCCACGAACCTTCAACGAACCTGCATCTCTCTCATGACGAAGCCCGCGCACATTCTTTCCGCTGATATCGAGTTCGACTCGACGATCAGCCGTGCGCAAACGGCCCGTCTGTCTGCTTTTACTGTTTCCCCACCTGTCGCTTCACCCCCCGCATCTCCTCCGAACGCCGTCACCGCAGGCGCAGCAGCGCCTCCGCGTGGACTCGTTTGCGGCTGATCAACAGCCACTGAATCCTGGCAACCGGCTCGACCGCTGCACCTTGCGTGCTCTGGCGGCGTGACCGTGTTCGCCCTGGTCATCTATTCCCTCGACAGGTGAATGAATCATGGTCTTTGTAAAAACAGCCTTCGCAGCCTATGGCTCGACGGCGCTCTTCGTGTTGCTCTGGAGCAGCGGTGCGATCGTTTCGGAAACAGGGCTTCAGCATGCTCCCGCACTACCCTTTCTCGTCATGCGCTTCGCACTCGCGTCAGCGGTCCTCGCGGCCCTGGGCGTATGGCGCGGACGATGGCTGCCCGCGCGAGGAACGAGACTTCAGGTTGCGCTTACCGGCGGCTTGCTCACAGGCGGTTATTCCATCTGCTATCTGCTTGCGCTTGACCATGGAATGACGCCCGGCATTCTCGCCACCATCCTGGGCGTTCAGCCTGTGTTGACGCTGTTGCTCGTGGAACGACGATTGACGATACGGCGCGCGGGCGGCCTTTTACTTGCCTTGAGTGGCTTGTGTCTGGTCGTGTTGGGAGCGGGAAGGATCGGACACTTCCCGGCGCTGGGACTGTTGTTCGCATCCGCATCGCTCGGTTGCATGACGGTCGGGGCCATTCTGCAAAAACGCCTGAAGCAGCAGCCTGTCTATATCCTGCCTTTGCAAAACGCAGTCAGCCTCGTGCTATGCGTGTTGTTCCTGCCTTTGCAGCCGTCCGGTATCGTCCTGAGTGCGGGGCTGCTCTTGCCGTTGTTCTGGCTAGGCATCGTGATATCGGTGTTTGCGCAGGTGCTGTTCTACCGCCTCGTGAATGCGGGGAATCTCGTCAACGTGACAAGCCTCTTTTATCTCGTGCCTGTTTGCACGGCGATCATGGACTACATCTTCCTCGGCAACCACCTCGCACCGGCAGGCGTCGCGGGAATGGCGTTGATACTTGCCGGGCTTGTCCTCGTTTTCCGGGCAACACCCGTGCATAACGTCGGGCACGCGTAGCATGCCGGCGGCCTGGAAAGTCATTTCCGGGCCGCCGCTTCAAGCAAGCGTCATGACTTCACAGCGATCACGTCGACCTCGACCAGCCATTCAGGACGCGCAAGCGCAGTAACGGTCAGTCCCGTCGATACCGCGTGCACACCCTTCAACCAGCGCCCGACCACGCGATACACCGCCTCGCGATACCGCACGTCGGTCAGATAGATCGTCACCTTGCAAATGTCTTCGAGCTTGCTGCCGGCTTCTTCAAGCAGCATCTTGACGTTGGCCATTGCCTTTTCGGCCTGCGCTGCGGCATCGCCGATACCGACCGATTCGTATGTATCGATATCCTGGCCAATCTGGCCGCGCAGAAAGATCATGTTGCCCGCCACGACCGCTTGCGCGAGATCGTTATCGAGCGACTGTTCGGGATAGGTGACCTTCGTGTTGAACGGACGAATGCGAGTGTGTTCCATGATGTCCCGTAGAAAATAAAATCAATGCGCCGGGATGCGCGCCAAGAACAGCCGAGCGCGCTCCGGCCTGGACGAACCGCACACGACTAGCGGCGGTTATCGAAATAGCCTGCGCGGATAGCGGTGCCGATCAGGTTCAGGATCAGCCGCCCCGCCGTCACGCACGAGATCTGGTTCACATCTTTCTCAGGCTGAATCTCCACGATATCCATGCCAACCACACGGCCCTTCTTCACGAGCCCGTGAATGAGCTTGCGGGCTTGCAGGAAGGTCACGCCGCCAGGCGCGGGACCTGCGACGGCCGGCATGACCGAAGGATCGAGGCCATCGGCGTCGATGGTCAGGTAGTAGTTGCCGCCATCCGGAATGCGCGCGAGCACAGCGTCCATGCCGATATCGTGAAGCTCGTAAGCGGTGATCAGGTCCGAGCCATAGGCCTTCGCGGCGCGGAATTCCTCCGGACGGCCGCTGCCCTGCGCACGCAATCCGATCTGCACGATCTTCGCGACATGCTTCATTTCGGAAGCGCGGCGAATCGGGCTGGAGAGACCGTCACGCACGCCGTTCACTTCATCGCGCCAGTCGAGGTGGGCATCGACATGAACCAGCGTGATCGGGCCAAGGCTGTCGAACGCGCGCAGCACCGGCGTGGTGATGCCATGATCGCCGCCCATCACGATAGGCAATGCGCCTGCAGCCAGGATCTTGCGCACGGCTTGCTCGACGCGCTCGTAATGGCTGCCGGGCGCCGCGAGATCGGCAATCACATCGCCGCAATCGACAAAGCGAATGTCCGTGCGCTCCTGCAGCAACGGACCATCGATATCGAAATCGTAGTGGCCCGGCGAACGCACTACGCGGTCAGTTGCCTGACGGATTGCGGTAGGTGCATTGGTCTGGTCATTGGTAAAATCGGCGGCGGAATATGCCGAACCATAGGGCATGCCGAGAACGGCGATGTCGGCGTCGAGGTTATCGAGGTCCATCGCCAGCTCGGAATAAAGGAGCGTCTTGTGGCCGGTCTTAGGAGGAACAGTCAGTGGCTTGGTCATGATAAGGAATCCTGTATTAAGTGGAATTGATTACGGCAAGGGAGGCGCAGTATCAGACGCGCCGGTATCGGGTTGCGTATCGCTCCGACCATTGCCCTGCCACGTCGAGCAGCACGCTGCACAGCCAGTAGATGAGCGCGGTGGTGCCGAGTACTTCGACGTACGCGAAGGTATCGGCGGTGAGCAGGTTGCTTTGATAGGTCAGCTCCGTCAGGCTCATGACGGAGAATATCGACGAGTCCTTGAACATCATGATGGTGAGACTGGTCGTGGCCGGTGCGAGAAAACCAAAAATTTGCGGCAAGACCACATGACGCTGCACCTGAAGACCCGAAAGCCCCAGCGAGCGCGCCGCCTGCACCTGTCCATGCGCGAGGCTGCCGAATGCCGCGCGCAGGATCTCGCAGAAGTAACCGCCGGTGTAGAACGCCGTGGCCGCTACGCCGATCGCAAACGCGGGCATCGATACACCCAGCTTCGGCAAGCCGAAGAAGCTCAGGTAGACGAGTATCAGAAACGGGACATTGCGCACGATCTCCACGTACGAGAGCGCGACTGCGCGCAACACGCGCCATGCCGAGGCACGGAAATACGCGGCAACGGTGCCTGCCACGATGCCGAGCGGAATGCCGAGCACGCAGACCTGAGCGGTAACCTTCAGCCCTTTGAGCAACGGGAGGATGGACGATTGAACGACAGCCAGGTCAATGGACATTGGGTAACACCTTAGCCACGCGGCGTTCAAGTCCACGCGATGCCGACGACGCAACGAACAGAATCGCGAAGTAGACTGCGGCCGTCGCGGAAAACACCTGCAGCGGCAAGTTGGTTTGCAGGGTCGCGTCGCGTGCGACCGTCGCAAGGTCGTGCACCGCGATGATCGACATTAGTGAAGACGCCTTCAGCAGCATCGTGAATTCGTTGGTCAGCGGCGGGATCGAACGATAAAAAAGCTGCGGAAACACGATGTATCGCCACACCTGAAAGGCAGGCATGCCAAGCGCACGAGCCGCCGGGATCTGCCCGCGGCCCAGCGAGTTCAATGCGCCACGCAAGATCTCCGAGACATACGCCGCAGTGTTCAATGCAAGTGCGAGAATGCCTGCCTGCAGCGGCGAGATATTCAGATTGAGCACGGCAGGCAGCACGTAATACGCAACCAGCATCTGAATCAGCGCGGGCGTACCGCGTATCAGGCTTACATAGAGAATGACGAGCCACGCGAGCACGCGGCCGCCGTGCTGGCGCACCAACAGCAACATCGCGCCGATCGCGATGCCAAGCACGAACGCCGCCACGCTCGATAGAATCGTCGTGATCGCGCCCGCAACGACATCGTGGAAAAACGGTGCGAGCACGGCGAGCTGGCTGCTTATGAAAGCGAACATGCGGCGCTGCGCCTCAGACCGCGCCTTCAGGCAAATAGCCGCTGGTTGGCAGGTTCATCGTGTAGCCAAACCACTTCTTCTGCATTTGCGCCAGCTGGCCGCTCTTCGTCAATTCGGTGAGCGACGTATTGATGAACGTGCGAATCTCCAGGTCCTGCGGGTTCGCGACCCATGCGAGCATCTTCGGCTCACCGATCTTGCCAATGACGCGGAACTGCCCCGGCTCCTTCTTCATCAGCACGGCAACAACATTCGACGGCATGATGCCCACATCCAGCGTCTTGTTCGTCAACGCGACCATGACGTCCGGATAGGCCTGGAACAGCTTGATATCGGCATAACCGGCGCCCTTGGTTTTCAGTTGTGCATCGAAGGCTTGCGCGATTGGTTGTGACGACGAACCCATCTGCGTGCCAACCACATGTCCTGCGATATCTTCCGCTTTGGCGATGGCGCTGTCATTTGAACGCACGACCAGCACGGTATCGACGACACCTACGGGCTCCGAGAACGCAAAGCGCTTCGCGCGCTCAGGATTGATGCCAACGCTCGTCGCGACGAAATCGAACTTGTGCGTCATGAGGCCGGGCAGCAGTCCCTGGAACGGCAGGTTGACCTGATCGAGCGTGACGCCGAGCTTGCTCGCCATGTAATCCAGAATGTCGTGACCGTAGCCCACTACCTTGCCGTTTTCAACGAACTCGTAGGGCTCGTAAGCCGCCTCGGTGCCGACTGTCAGCTTGCCGCGCTTGCGAATGTCCGCAAGCGTTCCGCCTTCCGCGAACGCAAGGGAAGGCAAGGCCATCGCAAGCGAGACGCCGCCCGCGATGGTGATGAATTTGCGTCGGTCGAGCGTGTTCATGTGAATCCCCGGATCGTTGAAAAGCATTGGTGAGGGAAATGTAGGTAGTCAAAAAAGTTTTGAAAAACCATTTTTTCGCGGTTATGGTTCCGGAAACCGAAACCTTTTGAGCCGCGCGCCGATGAAAAAAATGGATCTGACCGAGCGCGACCTGCGTTCGCTGCGCGTGTTTTGCGCGGCGGCGCAGGCGAGCGGATTCGCCGCGGCGGAGCGGGCTTTATCGATGTCGAAGGCGTCGATCAGCAGGCATATCAACGAAGTGGAGGCGCATCTTGGACTGAAGCTGTGCGAGCGCGGTCCCGGCGGATTCCAGCTGACCGAAGGCGGGGAAGTTGCGCTGAGGGTCGCGTTGCAGGCGCTGGAAGCGCTCGAGCGCATCAAACCGGAAGTCGATGCCGTGCGCGGAGTCCTGTCCGGTCCGTTGCTGCTTGGCACATCCGAACATGTGCTTACGCATGAGGGATGCAGGATTTCGGAGGCACTCGGCGAGTTGCACCGGATAGCGCCGCTCGTCAGGCCGTCGTTGTCGGTAATGACATTCAGCGACCTTGGCGCAGCGCTTACCGAACGGCGCGTGCAGATCGCAATACGCGGCGCTTATAAACGGATTCGGGCGTTCCGGCACTACCCGCTTTTCACCGAGACGCATCGCGTGTTTTATCGGCCGGCAGCTTCCGGCGAGATTCATGCAAATTCCGATACACGCGTTTTACCCCTCGTGTACAGGCCTCATCCGTTCGTCGAGGACGCGCTCGCAACGCAGGGATTCACCCAGGGCCTCGAGGTCAGCGGGCTCGAAGCCGTGGCCATGATGGTCGCCACCGGCCGCTATGTCGGCTTGTTGCCCGAGCACTACGCAGCGCAACTTTCGCCGCGATACGAGTTCGCGGTACTGCCTGAATCACCCTTCTATTCGATGCCCTTTTGCGCCATCGTGGAAGAAGCGCGGCCTCTCACCCGGAGTGCGGAAGCGTTTTTGAATCTGTTGCTGGAGGCACATCGCTGAGTGATCAGGCGCTTCCCGCGGACAACTGGACGCTTGCGGCTTTACCCCAGCGCACGGTCGCGAGCATGGACGCCACGACGATCAACCCGCCCCCAACCCACGCCGTTACCGAGATTCTTTCACCAAGCCAGAGGCACGCGAACAACGCGCCGAACGCCGGTTCGCTGCCCATCAGCAACGCGACGCGGGTGGGACTGCTGCGCTTGATCGCGTAATTCTGGGCGAAGAATGCGAACAGCGTGCAAGCCAAAACCAGATAAAACATGCTGATCCAGAACGGCGTGTGCCCCGCGAAAGAAGGCACATGCTGCCACTGGCGCGGTGCGAACAGAAGCGCCACCGCCGCGCTGCCGACCGCAACTACGCCCGATTGCACCGCTGTCACCGATAACGCGGGCAACACCGAATCACGCATCACGCGCTTGGTCACGCATACATTGAGCGCACGCAGAAATGCGGCGGCGAGTATCAACGCATCGCCGGGATTGAAGACGAACGTACCGTCGTCGGCCAGCAACCATGCGCCAAACAGAGAAAGGGCAACCGCGCCCCATTCCATGCGAGCGGGTTTGCGCTTGAGCAGAAACCATTCGACCAGCGGCGTCATGACTACGCACAGGCTGATCAGAAATGCCGCGTTGGCTGCGCGGGTAAGCAGCACGCCAAAAGTCTCGCAAAGAAAAATGCCCAACAACAAGACCCCTGCGATAAACACGCCGCGCAGCGTGCGTGCATCGGCGTGACGCAAATGACGCAACGCGGGCGACAAAACCACGAACGTCATGCCGAACCGCAGCGTCAACAAACCGAGCACGGGGTAGAACACGAGCGCATTCTTGACGACGCCGTAGCTCGTGCCCCACACCACGGCGACCACCAGCAGCATCAAATCGGAACCTAACAGCAGGCGATCTTGTTTTGGCATGGCGGCCCCCGGTGAAAGAATCCGTATTGTCGAGCCTTGCGCTTGCGGTGATAATCGGGCCGACGCGCACAGGCTTTATGTCGCAAATGCATCAATCACGGATTATCGATGAACCCTACCGAACTGTTTGCGTTGCTGCCTGACATGGCCGTGTTTGCGCGCGTTGTCGACTGCGGCAATTTTTCGGTCGCGGCGCGCCAGCTTGGCAGTACCCCTTCAACGGTAAGCCGTCAGATCAAGCGCCTGGAAGAAGCGTTGGCCACGCGCCTGCTCGAACGTTCCACGCGCAAAGTGCGAGTGACGGAATCGGGCGAGCAGGTCGTCCGGTATTGCCGCGACATCGTCAGCGCTGCATCGGGCGCCGTGGATGCAGCCGGGTCACTCGTCGGCCGGCCGCAAGGCAAGGTGCGTCTCAGTGCGCCGACTGCGTTTGCAAAGACCGTGATCCACCCTCTCGTGCCGGGATTTTTGCGCGCATATGAGGACGTCGACTTGCAGTTGTATTACGCCGATCATGAAGTCGACCCGCTTCACGACGATATCGACCTCGTGATCCGTCTGACGGAACATCCCCCGCCGGGTCTGGCCGGACGGCGGCTGGGTTCGGTACGTTGGGTGTTGTGTGCATCGCCCGCTTACTTGAAGGCGCGCGGTACGCTCACGCACCCACGCGATCTGGCGCAGCATGATTGCCTGTATCTGGGCGAGACCGCCGATGACAACCGCTGGCGTTTTCAGCGTGGTTCCGAAACACAAACGGTCGAAGTCCACGGGCGTTATATAGCGAACCATGCGGGCGCGCGCCTCGACGCCGCGTTGCAGGATTTTGGCATTGCGAACTTGCCGGAATTCACCGCTGCAGATGCGCTGGCGCGCGGCGAACTGGTACAGGTGCTTGCCGATTGGACCTTCGCTGCACAGGCATACGTGGGAGAGGTGTGGCTGCTTTATCCGCCGAACAGGTTTTTACCGCCCAAGGTGCGGGTGCTGATTGATTATCTGGTTGAGAAAGGTGTCGGCGCTTAGGCGCGTCGAGACCGAAAACGCTTAAGCTCTTCGGTATACTCAAAGCACTGAAACTCCACGGCAATCATCATGGCTCATACGCTTTCAGTTGGCGAACTACACGCATCGTCCAATCGTGCACGGCTGGATTCCGATGCAGTCATGCAGGCGCGTGTCGAGCTTGCCGCATGTTTTCAGCTGGCAGCCCAGCGCGGATTCGAGGAAGGCGTTTGCAACCATTTCTCGGCAGTCGTGCCGGGACATGAGGACCTGTTCTTCGTCAATCCCTACGGCTATGCGTTCGCGGAAGTGACGGCGTCGCGCCTGCTCGTTTGCGATTTCGAAGGACATGTGATCGCTGGTGAAGGCAAGCCCGAAGCCACCGCGTTTTATATTCATGCGCGTTTGCATCGGCTAAAACCGCGTCTCAAAGCGGCCTTCCATACCCATATGCCGAATGCGACTGCACTGTGCTTGCTCGAAGGGCCGCCGCTTCTATGGCTGGGCCAGACTGCACTGAAGTTCTACGGCCGTACCGCAGTGGACGAGCACTACAACGGTCTCGCGCTGGACGCATCAGAAGGCGATCGCATTGCGTTGGCAATGGGCAGCGCCGACGTGCTATTTCTGAAGAATCACGGCGTGATGGTGGGCGGGGCGAGCATCGCTGAAGCGTGGGACGATCTTTATTATCTCGAGCGCGCGGCTGAGGTCCAACTCAAGGCCATGGCGAGCAATCGACCGCTCAAGCCGATTCCGCATGAAGTGGCGCAGCTTGCCTACGAGCAAATGCGCCTGGGCGATGCAGAAAGCGCACGCGCGCATCTGGACAGCGCGCTACGTATATTGCGCAGTCACGGAAACAAGTTCGAAGAATAAGCCCTAGCAAGGAATCAGGAACATGGCAGGGGCAACGCTGCCGCCATCGGTTGAATTACAACCACTTCTGAGGCCATCGGTGACGACGCACGAGATTGTTGAAGACAAGCGCGATCACCAAAAGCAAACATACACCGGTCAATACAGGGACAAAGAAGAATCCCGCCGATGCATTGCCGCTTAACATGATCACTAGCGGATCGGCTCCCGCCGGCGGATGTACGCAACGTCCAAGTTGCATGAGTCCGATGGCAATGCCAACAGCCAGCGCCATTTGCCATATCCCCGGCCCTGCCATATAGAACATCGCAAGTCCGACTGCAGTGGAAAGCAAATGCCCGAAGACAAGATTGCGCGGTTGAGCGAAGGCACTGTCGGGCGCGCCAAACAGCAGAACGCTCGATGCACCGAATGGTGCGATCACCAGCGGGCTGCTCGTCACATGCCCGAGCCATGCGATCAATCCTATTGCACATGTACCGCCCAGAAAACCGAATAGTGCTTGCTTCAAGTGGGTTGGATGATGAACGGCTGGCGCCGCTCTAGCAGTCTGCTCGCTCATAGGTCTAACATCCTTGCGGTCGGGCACGCCGGTTGGTCTGGACCGGCGTGCCGGCATTGTTATGCCTTCTTGTAACGGGCAGCTTCTTCAGAGCCCTTCGTTGCATTGCCTGCGCTGTACGAGTGAGCGCC
Source organism: Caballeronia sp. M23-90 (assembly GCF_053574605.1). Classification (NCBI taxonomy): domain Bacteria; kingdom Pseudomonadati; phylum Pseudomonadota; class Betaproteobacteria; order Burkholderiales; family Burkholderiaceae; genus Caballeronia; species Caballeronia sp. M23-90. The sequence continues at coordinate 12,270 of NZ_JBSIPA010000016.1, forward strand.
CACACCGGCGAGTCGGCCGCCGTCGACGATCAGGTATTCGTCGCGGATCGGTTCGTTGGCGAACCAGCATTCAAGGATTTCCCGTGTACCCGCTGCGTAACGCGCCTGTGCGGAAAGCGTCGTGCCCGACGTATGCGGCGTCATGCCCTGGTTCGGCATGGTGCGCCACGGGTGATCGGCCGGCGCGGGTTGCGGGAACCACACGTCGCCCGCGTAACCTGCCAGTTGACCGCTTTCCAATGCACGGACGATAGCGTCGCGATCCACGATCTTGCCGCGCGCCGTGTTGATGATGTAGGCGCCGCGCTTCATCTTGTTGATCATCGCTTCGTCGAAGAGATGCTCGGTTTCCGGATGCAGCGGACAGTTGATCGTGACGATATCGCAGACCTTCGCCATGGACTCTGCAGTCGGGTGCCACGTGGCGCCCAACTCGCGCTCGACAGCTTCCGGCAAACGGTGACGGTCCGTGTAATGCAGCTTCACGTCGAACGGCTTGAGGCGGCGCAGCACGGCTGCACCAATGCGGCCGGCGGCGACCGTACCTACGTTCATGCCTTCCAGGTCGTATGCACGCGACACGCAATCCGCAATATTCCAGCCGCCCTTCTTGACCCACTCATGCGACGGCAGGTAGTTACGAACCTGCGACAGGATCATCATTACGACATGCTCAGCCACGCTGATGCTGTTGCAGAACGTCACTTCGGCAACGGTAATGCCACGGTCGATAGCAGCTTGCAAATCGACGTGATCCGAACCGATACCGGCAGTCAGCGCAAGTTTCAGCTTCGGCGCTTTTGCAATGCGTTCAGCCGTCAGGTACGCGGGCCAGAACGGCTGCGAGATAACGATTTCAGCATCCTCGAGTTCGCGCTCGAACGTGGAGTTCGGGCCGTCCTTGTCCGACGTCACAACCAGTGTGTGGCCTTGCGATTCCAGGAACTTGCGCAGGCCCAGCTCGCCCGACACGCTGCCCAGCAATTCGCCCGGTTTGAAATCAATCGCCTTCGGCGTGGGCGCGCTTTGCCCGTCATGGTACTTCGTGATATTGGGTACATCGTCCCGTGCATACTTCTTCGGCATCCCATCAACGGGATCATCGTATAAAACGCAAAGAACCTTGGCCATGATTGTCTCCACTCCACTTTGATTTGATTTACACCGGCGCTTCTGGCGAAGAGCGCCGCCTCGTCGAACATGAGGTTGGTACGTCGACGAGATTGAGTGTCTACAAGTCGCGGCAGCGGGTCCAATCGTTTGGATGGATCACTTGATAAGCCCTTGTTATCAACGCAGGCGAACGCGGGTCGGCTTGAGCGTGCGTGATCAGGCCGTTTGAACGGCAGCAGGTACGAGCGCGTCGAACTCGCGCTGAAGGTTGAGTTGCTCCACCGAGCGCCACATGGCGGCAACCAGCGGCGGCAGCGCATTGCGGCTGCGCGCAATCAGGCCGATACCGCGCGTCAATTCGGGCAGCAGGAGCGATGCACGCACATCGTTGCCCGAAGGCAGCACGCTAAGCAGACTATGAGGAAAAACGCTATACAGGCTGGCGTATTGGATGTGAGCATAAAGAGAGAGCAGCGAATCAGTCTCGAGCACGACGCGCGGCTGCACGTTCCCCCGCCGGAACGCAGCATTGATCACCTGGCGGTTCTGCATGGTCGATGTGAGCAGCCCTAACGGCAATTCACCGACATCGCTCCAGGACTGTATCGGCGCGCTGAAGCTGTCCCCGGCGCTTGCGGGTGACAGAAGCATATATCGCTCGAAATAGAGCGGCAGGACGCTGAAACCGGCCTGGACCTGATCGTCGAGATAGGTCAGGCCGACATCGAGTTCATATTCGTCGAGCTGACGCAGGATGGCGTCGGAACTCAGCGAGCGAACCTCGTACCTCATGTCCGGATGCTCGCGCATGCAAGGCGCGAGCATGCGCGCGGTCACCGGAATGATGGTCGGGATCGCCCCTATGCGCAGGGTCCCGATGAGCTTGATCTGCGCGGCCGAGGCATCGTGGCGCATGTTCTGGAGCGACGCCAGCGTCTGCTTCGCCCATCCGAGCACGCGCTCGCCGTCTTCGGTGAACCCCACGAACCGCCGTGTCCGCTCGACAATGACGAGACCGAGTTCTGTCTCGAGAGTGCGAATAGCCGATGACAACGCCGGCTGGGATACGTGGCACGCCTCCGCTGCCCGCGCGAAATGCTTCTCCCTTGCCAACGTGACGAGATACTCGAGCTGGCGAATGAACATCGCTTTCCTTGGTTGGCCTTGGTTGGCTATGGTCCGTCGAGATCCTTCACACGCCCTTCGGGCTCTCTAGGCTTAGACGAGCAGATCCTCGTAGAAAGCGCCGAATGGACGCGTCGGATGCGCGAGCTGAATCTCCAGAATCCACAATCCCGCATTCGGGTGCGGCTGGAAATCGCCGAGATTGCCCGCCTTGTAAATGGCGTGCGGAAAATCGCTGACCCGATGTCCCTTGATGTCGAGATTCAGCTTCCATCCCAGCGCATGCGCACGTTCGGCGGCGTAGTCGTACAGCGCCTTGCCGCCTGCGCCGGTTGTGCGCCAGTGGTGTTCGACTTCATCGAAGACGGTCTTTGCGTCCTGCGCGCACGCGTGCATTTCGGCGTCCGCACCGACCACGAAAGTCGCGCCCGAGTCCCCTTCGTGGCCTTGCCAGACCACACCCAGATCGATGAAAAAGATGTCGTCGTCCTTGAGCCGCGGATCGCCTTGGGAGCGCTCCTTGAAGGTTCGCAGAGTATTTTCGCCAAAGCGGATCAGGATGGGATGCCAGATTCGGTCCATCTTCATGTCCTGAAGAACGCTCTTGCATTCGGCCAAGGCTTCCGACTCCAGCATTCCGGGCTTGACCTTCGACGCAACCCGCTCGACCACTTCCCATGTCTTGTCACGTGCGCGACGCATGGATTCGAGAACGAATTTCTCGCCGACTGCCTCTTGCGCGCTATTCACCACTGGGACGCTCCGTCGTTATATCCAGATAAATATATCGATGGCCGATAAGAAAGTCCACCGCCATGACAAAATGGGACCGGTCTCAAGCGCTGAAAAATTCAACAGCAAACTTGATCAGTTCCGCCTGACCCTCAATATCCAGCTTGCGTTTGATCGACATTCGGTGCGTCTCCACCGTCCTGACCGAGAGCCCGTGCAGCACCGCGATCTGCTTGTTGGAAAGGCCATTGGCGAGGTCGCGCAACAACTCCTGTTCACGCGGCGTCAGCTTTTCGATCTGCCTGTAATTGCTGCGGTCCTTGGCGTGGCTTTTGACCGGAACCGCCGCAGCCTGTTTCACCTGTTCGTTGAAATAGGCGCCGCCGCCCAGAATAGTATGGATCGCAGCGATGATCTCCGTCGCCGGCGCGTCCTTGAGCACATATCCGCTTGCGCCTGCCGCTCGAGCTTCGGCCATGTATTCGGCGTTGTTGTGCATCGATAAAACGAGCACGTGCATTGCCGGATGGCGCTGCCGTATTTCGCGCGTAAGCGCTACGCCGCTGCCACCTTTCATGCTGAGGTCCGTCAGCACGAGCCGCGGCGAAAGACGCTCCATGACCCGCAGCGCCTCCGGCATATTGCTCGCTTCACCGACCACCCGGAAGCCGTCGATGGCATCCAGCCGCAGCCTCAATCCGTCGCGCACGAGTTGATGATCGTCCACCAGCAAGATGTCGATAGTGCCTGTCATGAGCTCAAGTGGCTTGATACGGTTGAGGGGAATTCGACCGGGATCGCAGCCGTCAGGCCAGTCCATCCCGGCCGCGATTCGATTCCGAAGGAGCCGTTGAGCGACTCCACGCGTTCGCGCATGTTACGCAGGCCGATACCTCGTCGCGGGTCCGACTGCACTGCGCCGGAACCGAAGCCGATACCGTCATCGATGATTGTCAAGACGACCCGCCCCGGCGCGCAAGTGAGCGTGACGCGTGCGTTGGCCGCATGCGCATGGCGCTGGATGTTCGTCAGCGCCTCCTGCGCGACACGAAATAGCGCCGTGTTCACGGCGTCGGGCAGCGGATGCGCATCGCTCTTTGCGGCATCGACTGTGACGTTCGTGTGCGGTGCGTTACGCGCCTCGTTGAATTCGAGCGCAAGCTGGCGCAAGGCGGCGCCGAGGCCAAAATCGTCGAGCATGGCCGGACGCAGGTCGTGGGAGATCTGCCGGATCTCGGCCAGCGTCCGGTTCGTCTGCGCCAATGCGTTGTGAATAGGCGGTCCGCTAGGATCGTCCCGGCTGGCATTGACAGGTTTTAGCGCAAGCGCCGACTCCAGCAGCAATTTGATGGATACGAGCATCTGGCTGATGCCGTCGTGAAGTTCGCGCGACAACCGGCCTCGCTCCGCCTCCTGCGATTCAACCACCTGACGCGCCATGATCTTCAACTGCGCGTCCGAGCTGCGGTGATCGGTGACGTTCATTGCAATGCCGCAAGCGCCGATGAATCCCATCCCCAGCGCACCGACCAGTCCGATCAAAAACAGCGTATGGCGAATATTCGACGACGCTTGCCGCCCTGTTTGAGAAAGCGCCATATTGACGTCGTCCAGATAGATGCCCGTCCCGACCATCCATCCCCATCGTTCGAAAGTCACCACATAACCAAGCTTTGATTCCATTTTATGTGTCGACGGACGCTCCCATAAATATTCGACAAACCCGCCGCCGCTTTTAGCCTTTGCCAAGAGAGATTGAATGGTAAGCGCGCCATGAGGATCGTGCATGGACCAGAGGTTCGTGCCTACGAGCTGCGCCAGGCGTGGATGCATCAGCAAATCGCCTTGAAGGTCGTAGACGAAAAAATAGCCGTCGCTACCGAACTCGAGTTTCGATAAGATTGCCAGCGCCTCAGCGCGCGTAGCGGGGTCGTCACGACCTGAGTTGTAAAGCGGCGCAACCGCGCTTTCCGCCAGCGCGACGTAATTCTTGAGCTCGACTTCCTTGCTGCTTCGGTAAGCCGCTGCAATCTCCCGCTGCTCCGAATTCGACAAGGCCTTGGCCTGGAACGCTACGGCAATGGCAATCGTAGCCATTGCTCCGATGAATGGAAGAAGAGCGAGAATCAGCCACTTTCGCTTCATCCCGTGCAAAGAGAGTCGCATTGAATTTTTCCGCTGGGACGCTGGATTTGTTCGGCCGAATATCCCTGTCCAGCCTCGAATTGTGCCATCCCTCCGCACGACCTGCCGTTAAGACACCTTTCGTCTGCGTAGTATTACGTAGGGTGATTCCGCCCTTGACCTTGTAAAGACACTTGCGTGTTAAGCCTCGCAGCGCTGCGCCATAGAGCACACGCCGCGTCTACGTATTACTACGGAAGGCGACAACCGAAATTCCGCTAATACTCCGGCTCCAGTTCGAAAAGAGACTGGTTCCAGGAGATATCCATGAGTTCAGAAAGCGTTTCCTCCGGAAAACGCGCAGCCGGCAGGCTGCTGCTGTTGATCCCTTACGTCGCCTTATTGTGGCTGCCCTTTTATAACGACGTGCGTCCGTCATTCGCCGGTTTTCCTTTCTTCTATTGGTATCAGCTGCTATGGGTGCCGCTGACGTCGCTGATCCTGTACGTCATTTACAAGTGGGTCCGATAATGCCGACGACATTCAACTGGACCTCCGGTCTCGTATTCCTGGGATTCTTTGCGCTGGTCACAGTGCTGGGATTTTTCGCGGCGCGCTGGAAAGCGGGCGACATGACGCAATTGCACGAATGGGGACTCGGTGGCCGCCAGTTCGGTGCAGTCATTTCGTGGTTCCTCGTGGGCGGCGACTTCTATACCGCGTACACGGTGATTGCGGTCCCGGCACTCGTCTACGCAGTCGGGGCATATGGATTCTTTGCGCTGCCTTACACGATCATCGTGTACCCGTTCGTGTTCGCGGTAATGCCCAAGCTCTGGTCGGTTTGCCAGAAGAACAATCACATTACGGCCGCTGACTTCGTGCAGGGTATCTACGGCGGACGATGGTTTGCCGCGGCTATCGCGTTGACGGGAATCATTGCGACGATGCCGTACATTGCGTTGCAACTCGTCGGCATGCAAGTGGTGATCAAGAGCCTTGGCGTGACGGGTGAGACGCCGCTGGTCGTCGCTTTTATCATTCTTGCGGTGTACACGTATGCGAGCGGCCTGCGCGCGCCTGCAATGATCGCCTTCGTCAAGGACATCATGATTTACATCGTGGTGATCGCGGCGATCTGGCTCATTCCCAGCAAGCTTGGCGGCTATGCATCCGTCTTCGATGCCGCCGATCACTTCTTTACGGCCAAGGGTGGAGCGACGGGCATTACGCTCAAGGCAAGCCAGTTTACGGCTTATGCCTCGCTTGCGTTCGGCTCTGCAATGGCAGCCTTCATGTATCCGCACACGCTGACCGGCGTGCTCAGCTCCAAGAGCGCGAAGACCATCAAGCAGAACGCGATTGCCTTGCCGGCTTACACGCTGCTGCTCGGCCTGATTGCGCTGCTGGGTTACATGGCAATTGCGGCTGGTGTAAAGGTCACTTCGCCAACCGATGTGGTGCCTGCTTTGTTCCTCAAGCTGTTCCCGTCGTGGTTCGTCGGCTTCGCTGCGGCCGCGATCGCGATCAGCGCGCTGGTGCCTGCCGCGATCATGTCGATTGGATCGGCAAACCTGTTCACGCGCAATTTGTGGAAGCCGCTGGTTCAGCCGAACATTACGCCGGCACAGGAAGCGACCAATGCCAAGGTGGTGTCGCTCGCAGTCAAGCTGGGCGCACTGGTCTTCATCATCTTCCTGCCGACGCAATTTGCCATCGACCTGCAATTGCTTGGCGGCGTATGGATCTTGCAGACGTTCCCGGCAGTCGTGTTCTCGCTGTACACGCGCTGGCTCAAGTTACCCGCGCTGTTTATTGGCTGGCTGGCGGGGATTGGGCTTGGCACGACAATGGTGTTCATGCAAGGGCTCAAGCCTATCTACGCTTTGCACGTAGGCGCCACGACGTATCCGATTTATATCGGCGTGCTTGCGCTTGCGGTCAATATTGTTGTGACGCTCGTGCTGTCGACGGTGTTTCCGGCGCGGATTGCTTCGGCAACGCGCTCGGCTGCTTAAGTCGGCTAAATTAGCGGTCTTAATTGGGCGCCGGCCGTGGTGCCGGCGCCCAATTCATAGGTGACTCTCACTAGCGGCAAATCGACGCGCCTCAATCAAAAAAGAAATACGCGTCCATTGCCCGCTTAGCGTATGCCCCCTGACCGGGCGCAGCGCTTTTAGCGAGTCTCTTACGTCCGAGCTAAAGCCTCGAGCGCCAGCACCCCCTCTGCGCAACTGCTAACATTCGACTCGCCAAGACGATCGTCCCTGCACGCCCGTGCTTCCTTACATTGTTTAAGCCGCCATGTCTCTATTCGATCTGCTCGTCCCCTGGGAACCATCTGTTGGGCTCGTGGCAATTTTCGTTGGAACTGCCGTGCTGTTCGCCCGCGGGTCGCGCCGCATCCGAATCAGCCGTACCCGTCAGGGTGCTTTCTGGATCGGCCTTGCGCTCTTCTATATTGCGCTGCACACGCGTCTCGACTATTACGCCGAGCACGAATTTTTCGTACACAGGCTTCAGCATCTCGTCCTTCATCACCTCGCACCGTTGATTCTGATGGCGTCTTATCCGGGCAGTGCGCTCAGGGCCGGGCTGCCCTTGCATTGGCGCAGCGCGTTGCGTCGCTGGCAATATCGCCGTCCCGCACGGCTGCTTGCGGCCATCGTGCTGAATCCTACGTTCATTTCAATAGCGTTTGTCGTCTCGGTTGTGTTCTGGCTGATTCCATCGGTGCAATTCGTTGCGATGCTCGACTGGCGCATCTATACGTTCATGAACTGGTCGGTCGCCATAAGCGGCCTGCTGTACTGGTGGATGCTGCTCGATCATCGTCCGCATCCGCCCAGCCGCACACGGCCGGGCCTGCGCGTGCTTTCACCCGTCATCACCATGGCGCCGCAGATTCTGGTCGGCGCGATCATCACGTTTTCGAGTCACGATCTCTACCCGATTTTCACGCTGTGCGGCCGCGCATTCACATCGGTACCTGCTGCGCTGGATCAGAGTCTCGGCGGACTCATCATGTGGGTACCCGCCGCTGTACTCGAAGCAATCGGCGCAATGATGGCGCTGCGTCATCTCATGCGGCTTTCCGAATTGCCGCAGCGCGTACCGCCCAAGTCGAAAGCAAAGAAGCCGGCCACCAAGCCCGTTCTCGCGAAGTAAAAGGTCGCAAGCGCTTTAAGCACCTTGCAAGCGCATTTTCCTTTAGGGTTACCACTACTACTTGAACGTGCGCTGATTGAGGTCAGCTGACTAGCGACTTCCGCAAAGCCGTCAGCGGCTGGAATAGGTAAGAAACGCCGATCCACAAGGGTGAACCGCACCCCAAAAGTTGCTTTTGGTGGTCGCTGTGGTGCTGCTTTGGCCACGTTCACCGCGAGCGTTTGCGCGCATGCAAGACGCTAGGCATGCTGTTTATCCCTACGCTGGTCGCTCTCTGGTCGAACAACAATTGGAGACATCTCGAAGGCAAGCTGCGCATTCCCATCAGCGTTAGCCGCGCGATGATATCCGACGCACGGCCAAGAATCTGGGCGTTCTACGTAAGCCAGATTCCGACTCATCCATGGTTCGGAGTCGGCTTTGGCGAACCGTTGCCGTCGCTCGCATTACCAAGCTCCGCGACGCATTCATGAAATCGCACAGGCGGAACAGCCGCTGGAACCGGTGAGGGGTAAGAGAGTCGCACCGGAACAACACGCGCAACTGCGAAGCCGATTTCTTCGATCAATTTATGGTAAATATAACCGCCGAAAATATTGATAAGAATTCGTAACCGGTTGCTAGCGCACCTATCCGAGAAGACAAAAAAAATGAAAATGAAATCGCTTTGCTGCGCAATGGCAGCCCTTACGCTTTCTGCATGTGGCGGCGGCGGTGGTAGCGACAACAGCGCGCCGGTCAATTTCGTCCAGCCCGATACATCCGGCGGCGTGGCTCAAGGCTTTTATAGCGGCACCGATAATGCGGGCGACGTCGTTACCGGCATCGTCCTCGATACGGGCGTGTATTACTTCCTGTACGTCAATCAGACGTCCAACACACTGGGTCTTGTCCAGGGTACTGCGAGCCGCGCGAATGGGCCGCTGAATTCGACAGACGCGCGCAATTACGTCATTGGCCTGAATAGCGTGACGCCCGATAACATCGCGTTCTCCCTGGTGGCGCAAAGCAGTTTGAACGGCACGATCACACCTGTTGCTTCGGGTAGCACAAAAGTCACTTTCACGACTCAATACAGAACGGTCTACGACCAAACCCCGAACCTCGAAGCCATCGCCGGAACCTACACGGGCGTGGCAGGATCGATCAAAGGCGGAGAATCCGTGTCGGTCACGATTACGCCTGCAGGTGCGGTATCGGGGCTCGGCACGAGTGGTTGCGTCTTCACGGGCACCGTGGCGCCGCACGGTTCGAAGAATGTCTACGACGCAACCGTCACGTTTGGCGGCGCGCCTTGCCTGTCGCCGAACAAAACGCTGACGGGCGTGCTCGCCGTCAATGACAACACAATACTCGCAGCAGCACCGCTCGCCGACCGTAGCGATGCATTCGTGCTCGCTGGATCCAGGTAATCGTGCCAAGGGGCGAAGCGTGACTAAGCTCCTTGCACATACTTTTCCAGTCCCGTAGCCAAAGCGGCAAACGCGACCTTGCAACTCGGGTTATCGCGAAGGTCTTCGTGCATGGCGAGCCATGTGTCGAGCTTGAGCGATATCCGCTTTGGGAAAAGCCGCACGAGAGCCGGATTGTTCCGCGCAAGACCGATCTGGCAATAGCCAATGCCAAACCCCGCCCTCAGCATGGCGAGCGACGCGAGGTCGCTGTCGGTGCGCAATGCCAGCGACTCGCGGTGCACGTCGGGTAACTTAGTTTTCATGCTGCGGATAAAAGCGGTTTCCTTATCAAAGCCGATCAGCGCGTGACCAGCCAGGTCATCGATTCGTGCAGGCCTGCCGCGCCGCGCCAAGTAGTCCTTATGCGCGTACATGCCGAGCTCCACATCGCCGATACGGCGCGCGATCAGCACGCCCTGGCTGGGCCGCTGCATCCGCACTGCAATATCAGCCTCACGCTGCAACAGATCCTCTATACGATTGGACGACATCAATTCGATGGTCAGCTCGGGATAGGCCGCGTGCAGTTCGGTGATGATCGCAGGCAGGACCTCGACCGTGATCACGTCGCTCGCCGTGATGCGGATGGTGCCGCGCACTCCTGCTCCCTGACTCGATGCCGCGCGCAACAACGCCGTGCTCGTCGACTCCAGCGCCTCGGCGTAAGGGCGTAACACAAGCGCTTCCTGCGTCGGACTCAAACCCTGTTGCGTGCGGATGAAGAGCGCATAGCCCAGCGCTGTCTCGAGCGCATCCACGTGACGGCCCACTGTAGGCTGCGTCAGGCCGAGCGACCGTGCGGCGCCCGACAAGGACCCCTCGCGCAGCACCTCAAGAAACGTTCGATAAAAATCCCAGCTCAACGCATTCTCGATCATACAAAAATGTATATCCGTTCCACTATTTTCGACAATTTCATTTAACCACGATTCGAGCAAGAATGGTCGTCAATCGAAGAACACAACAGGAGTCGAAGATGAGCGAAAGCCGGATCGCATTGGTGTTGGGCGCAACAGGTGGCATTGGCGGAGAAGTGGCGCGGCAACTCGCCGGGGAAGGCTGGCATGTGCGCGCGCTGCATCGCCAGCCTGCAAAGCTGACCGCACGGGACGAACGTTTCGAGTGGCAACAAGGCGATGCAATGAACCGCGACGACGTCGTTGCGGCGTCCCACGGCGCGCAGCTTATCGTTCATGCGGTCAATCCGCCCGGATACAAGAATTGGGCGGCGCTGGTCCTGCCGATGATCGACAACACCATCGCAGCGGCGCGGGCGTCAGGCGCGCGGATTCTTTTGCCGGGCACCGTCTATAACTACGGACCCGACGCGCTCCCGTTACTAAGCGAGACGTCGCCTCAGAATCCAGTCACGCGCAAGGGTGCAATCCGTGTCGAGCTGGAACGGCATTTGAAGAACGCAAGCGCCGATGGCGTGCGCAGCCTTGTCGTGCGTGCCGGCGATTTCTTCGGGCCCGGCAGCACGGGTAATAGCTGGTTGTCGAGCGCTCTGGTGAAACCAGGCAAGCCGGTACAGAGCATGTTTTATCCGGGCAACCGTGGCGTTGGACATCAGTGGGCGTATGTGCCGGACGTCGCACGAACAATGGTGCGGCTGGTTGAACGCGAACGGACGCTTCCGGACTTCGCCACTTACCAGATGCTCGGGCATTGGGACGCCGACGGCACTCGCATGATCGATGCAATCAAGCATGCGACCGGCCGCCCAAATATCAAGGTCCGCGCTTTTCCGTGGTGGGCGTTGCCCGCTATTGCACCGTTTTCGGAAACATTCCGGGAGCTGCTCGAAATGCGCTATTTGTGGAAAGAGCCTGTTCACATGAACAATACAGCGTTGCTGAACGTGCTTGGCGAAGAACCGCACACGCCTTGGGACGAAGCGGTCAGGACCACGTTGGCCGCTCTGAGGTGTCTATAGAAAAACCTTACGCTAGAAAGCGTGCTTTGCAGAATCAAGCAAGAACGCACGACGAACGGGCTACCGGTGAAGCATCGACGCGTGTTCCCATGGAACTCCGATCATCGAGGAGCACATCATGCAGACAACCTGGTTCATCACCGGCGCAAGCCGTGGACTCGGCGCAAACATCGCAGAAGCCGCCTTGCGAGCCGGCGACCGCGTGGTCGCGACGGGCCGCAAACGAGAGGATGTCAGTGCACGCCTCGGGCAGGACAGCGAGCAATTGCTCAGTCTCACTCTGGATGTCGCCGACAAAACCGAGGCGCAAGCCGCAGTCGATGCAGCGATAAAGAAGTTCGGCACGATCGATGTGCTGGTGAACAACGCCGGCTACGGTCATCTGGGTTTCTTCGAAGAGACCACGATGCAGGACGTGCAGGCGCAACTCTCCACGAACCTCTTCGGCACCTTCAACGTCACATGGGCGGCGCTCCCGGTCATGCGCGCTGCTCGGCGGGGTCGCATCTTCAACGTGTCATCGCTTGCGGGCATTCTTGGCGCTGAACTGTGCTCGCTGTATAGCGCGAGCAAGTTTGCGCTCGAAGGTTTTTCCGAATCATTGGCCAAGGAAGTGGCGCCGTTTGGATTGCACGTGACCATCGTTGAGCCGGGTCCTTTCCGCACTGACTTCCTGAAGCCCGAGTCGCTTCGTTTCGGCGATAAACCCATCGCGGATTACGACGAACGACGGGCCACGCTTCGTGCGTCGTTCGAACAACGCAACGGTCAGCAGCCAGGCGATCCGGTGAAACTTGCAGAAGCGATGATCAAACTTGCGGGCGAGCCCGAGCCGCCTCTGCGCTTCATTGCAGGTTCGATTGCCGTCAATGCAGCCGATGCAAAACTCGCCGCCATGCAAGCGGAATTGAATCAGTGGCGCGATGTATCGGTGAGCACCGACGGCACTTACTGAACGCGGTTCACTGGCAAAACGTCTAATCTCCCTCATGGAGCGGCCGCCCGGCCGCTTTTTTCACGCGGACACAATATTCCCGCTTGTGGATCGTCAGCAGGTGTATGGAACCGCCGAAGCCGTCAGGCCCGATCATCATCGAAAGCGATAACGAGATCACCGCAACCGTCTTGCGTGAGCGCTCGAAGCTCGGAAATTTTATCCGGCGTCGTGTGCGCGATCCCAGTGACGCCGAAGACATCCTGCAGGATGTGCTGCACGAGTTCGTCCGGGCGTACCGGCTGCCCGAGCCTATCGAACAGGTCAGTGCGTGGCTGTTCCGGGTGGCGCGCAATCGCATCATCGACCGGTTTCGCAAGAAACGAGAACAGCCGTTAGGCGAAATCGACGATGAAGCCGATGAGGACTACCGGCTCGATCTCGCCCTTCCTGCGCAGGACGGCGGTCCCGAAGCGTCCTATGCGCGCACGGTTCTGCTGACGGCATTGCAGGAGGCGATCGATGAACTTCCTGCCAATCAGCGCGACATTTTTATCGCTCACGAACTGGAGGGGCGCGGCTTCAAGGAGCTGGCGCTGGAAACCGGTGTGAGCATCAACACGCTGCTCGCTCGCAAGCGTTACGCGGTGCTGCATCTGCGCACGCGCTTGCAGCCTGTTTATGACGATCTGGATATTTGAGGAGAAAGGCAATGCGTTTCGGACTGAAGATATTGGCCAAGGTGGTGTTGGCATTCGTTGCGGTCGCCGCTTTGGGGTGGCTTGTCATGACCTTGTGGAACTGGGTGGTTCCGGCGTTGTTCATCGGCGCCCGGGTGATCGATTTTCCGCATGCGCTGGGGTTGATGGTGTTGAGCCGCATTCTGTTCGGCGGCTTTCGGGGGCATGGCGGAGGATGGCGCGGACGCCGCCAATGGCGGCGCTGGGAACAGATGACGCCCGAGGAACGCGAGCAATTCAAGAGCCGGCGGTGTGGGGTTCGCAAGCCCCGCGAGGCTGACAGCGTATGAGCGCCGTTCTCGCGTCATCGGCGAACTGCAAGCAGGCGCCGGGTGTCATCGTCCCGTTGGTGAATCTGAAACGTTGCGAAGGCAAGGCCGATTGCGCGGTGGTCTGTCCGGAAAACGTGTTCGTGATCCGTCAAATCGATACAGCGGACTACGCGCGCCTGGGCCCGCTGAACAAGCTCAAACTGCGCGTCCATGGAATGAAGGTCGCTTACACGCCCAACGAGGACGCGTGCCGCGCATGCGGTTTATGCGTGACCGCTTGCCCTGAGCGGGCAATCACGCTGGCGAGAAAGACCTGAACGCTCAAGGCTCCACGGATGCCCCGCAGTGCGTAGTGGCCTTTGATAACGACGTTGTACCCCGTGCTAGCATGCCTGCAACCAAACGCAGCGGGTGAGCGCGTGCCCGCTGAGCGCGTGCCCGGGTTTGTACCAAGTCGAATCTGCCATTGCACGGAGGTGTTCAGATGACCACGATCACGAATTTGTCCGTCAGGGACATCCGCTTTCCCACCTCGCGATCGCTCGATGGCTCGGACGCAATGAATGCGGCGCCGGACTATTCCGCCGCCTACGTTATCCTCGAAACCGATTCACCCACGAAGCTCAATGGTCACGGCCTCACGTTCACCATAGGACGCGGCAACGAGATCTGCGTGGCCGCAGTGAAGGCGCTTGCGCCGCTGATCATCGGCAAGAAGCTCGAGGACATCACCGCAAACATGGGTGACTTCTGGCGCGGTTTTACATCGGATAGCCAGTTGCGCTGGATCGGTCCGGACAAGGGCGCGATCCACCTTGCAACAGCCGCGGTCGTCAACGCCGTATGGGACCTGTGGGCGAAATCCGTGCAGAAGCCCGTGTGGAAACTGCTAGTGGATATGAGCCCCGAAGAACTCGTGCGCTGCCTCGATTTCCGCTACGTCACGGACGCGCTCACGCCTGAAGAAGCATTGGCAATATTGCGCCGTCACTCGCCGACCCGTGCCGCACGCGAGCAGGAAATGCTGGCTGATGGCTATCCGGCGTACACCACGTCGGCAGGCTGGCTTGGCTACGACGATGAAAAGATCCGCCGCCTTGCGCGCGAAGGCGTGGCCCAGGGATGGACGCATTTCAAGCAGAAGGTCGGCGGCAACATAGAAGAAGACATCCGCCGCGCGCGCATTCTTCGCGATGAAATCGGCGCCGATCGCAAACTGATGATGGACGCCAACCAGGTCTGGGACGTCGACGAAGCCGTCGCCAACATGCGCCGCCTGGCGCAGTTCGACCCGTGGTGGATCGAAGAGCCCACGAGTCCCGACGATATCCTCGGCCACGCCGCGATCCGTAGCCGGATTGCGCCCATCGGCGTCGCCACCGGCGAGCATTGCCAGAACCGCGTGATGTTCAAGCAATTGCTGCAGGCGGGCGCCATCGACTTTTGTCAGATCGACAGTTGCCGGCTAGGCGGCCTGAACGAAGTGATCGTGGTGTTGCTGATGGCCGCCAAGTTCGGCGTGCCGGTGTGTCCGCACGCGGGCGGCGTGGGTTTGTGCGAGTACGTCCAGCATATTTCCATCTTCGATTATGTCTGCGTGTCGGCGTCGCTGGATAATCGCGTGCTTGAATACGTCGATCATCTGCACGAGCATTTCGTCAGCCCGGTCGTTATCCGCAATGGCCGATACATGCCGCCGGACTCAGCCGGCTATAGCATCGAGATGCATGCCGCTTCGCTAGAACGATTCCATTTCCCCGATGGCGAGGGATGGGCCTAAGTCGGGCATAAGTGACACGCGGTTTAATATTCCGATCGGAGCGATCGTGAATGCGGCCAGAGAATTTTGGCACGCTATCATTCGAGCGCTATCGTGATCAGCCAGGTCTCTTGCTCGGTCCGGCACCCAAAACTCAAAGACGGAATATCAATGCGAGCACTGATAAAGGCAGTCTTCGGCGACGAACAAGGCCACATGCGCCAAAAGATCTTCAGCCTTTATGCCTTACTGATTGCCTTCAATGCCGGCGCCTGGATCTGGGCCTTCGTCGCATTCCATCACTACCCGCTGCTGCTCGGAACAAGCCTGCTTGCGTACTCGTTCGGCTTGCGTCACGCGGTGGACGCCGACCATATTGCGGCTATCGATAACGTCACGCGCAAGCTCATGCAGGACGGCAGGCGTCCTGTCACCGTGGGTTTGATGTTCTCGCTGGGACATTCGACGGTAGTCGTGCTTGCATCGGTGGCGATCGCCGCAACGGCCATGGCGCTGCAAACACGCATGGCGGAGTTCAAGGAGATCGGCGGCCTCATTGGCACGCTGGTTTCCACGTTCTTCCTGTTCGCCATCGCGATCATGAACCTGGTCATTCTGCGCGCGGTGATTGGCGCCTTTCGTCGCGTGCGGCGCGGCGAGCCCTATGTGGATGAAGACTTCGACTTGCTGCTCGCGAATCGCGGTTTCTTTGCGCGCATCTTCAGGCCGCTGTTTCGCCTGATCACGAAAAGCCGCCACATGTACCTGCTTGGTTTCCTGTTCGGCCTCGGCTTCGATACCGCCACCGAAGTCGGCTTGCTCGGCATATCGGCCGCGGGCGCGTCGCAAGGCTTGCCGATCTGGTCGATCATCGTGTTTCCAGTGCTGTTCACCGCGGGCATGACGCTGATCGATACCACCGACAGCATCCTGATGCTCGGCGCTTATGGCTGGGCCTTCGTCAAGCCCATTCGCAAGCTCTACTACAACATCACCATCACCACGATTTCCGTGCTCGTCGCGCTGCTGGTCGGGAGTATCGAGGGCCTGGGGTTGCTTGCGGACAAGCTGCAACTTGGCGGATGGTTCTGGAATGCGGTCGGCAGCCTCAACGACAACTTCGGCATGATCGGCTACGTGATCGTTGGCGTGTTTGCGGCGAGCTGGCTGATCTCAGCCGCGGTGTACCGCTGGAAACGGTTCGACGAGCTCGAGACGTAATAGCGCTTATGAATACAATCAAGCCCAGGCAAGTTCCATGAACACGCTGCAGAGCGCTTCCATGCCTTGAGCATCGTCGGCATCGAAGCGATTCACAATGGGACTATCCACGTCCCACACGCCAACGAGCGTCCCGTCCTTCGCAATCAACGGCACCACGATCTCCGATTGAGACGCCGAGTCGCACGCAATGTGTCCGGGGAACTCGTGGACATCGCGCACAACCTGCGTCTCGCGGGTTTGTGCGGCGGTCCCGCAAACGCCTTTGCCAAGCGCGATACGAACGCAAGCCGGTTTCCCCTGGAACGGACCGACCACGAGTTCGGCGCCATCGAAGAAATAAAAGCCGCTCCAGTTCAGGTCGGACAGCGTGTGATAAACGAGCGCCGAGAAATTCGCGGCATTGGCGATGCGATCGGTTTCATCGGCGAGGAGCGAGCGGGCCTGCGCAAGCAGTTCCTGATATTGCTCGGCTTTGGAGCCGGTAATGGGCTGGATTGTCAGCGACATAAGATGCTTCTTGGATGGATGCTGGATATTTCAACATATCACAGCGGACCGGTATCGGCAGGGACGCCGAACGCGACGGCGGCTTCGTAACCATCGACATCATCGAGCCACGCGAAGTCGAACCCCGGCGGAATGCGCCCGTTCGCCAGATCGATGGACTTCAAGCCGTCGCCAATTCCAATCCCCGCGCCCGTTGCCTTGAGCAACGCTTCCTTGGCAGTCCAGCACCGATAAAACTCGCGCACAGCCGTTATTCCTGGCGCTTCCTCGTTTACGCAAACCGCGTCCAGGAGCGTGCGCCAGTCAAGCGCCGGATTCGCTTCTTCAATGTCTACGCCGACCGCTCGCAGCGTCGATACCGCAATCAGGACACGCTTGCCCGAATGCGACACGTTGAAGGACACATGTGGAAAGGCTGCAAGCGCTGGTCGTCCGTGAGCGCCCGCCCTGAATTCGAGTTGCGCCGGATCGCGCGCCACACGCTTGCCGAGAATCTCGCGCAGAGTCGATCGCGCGACCGCGAACCGCACGCGATCTTCGAGCCGCTTGTAACGCGCCATCCGCTCCCGTTCGTCCGCGCTGAGAACGCGGTTCACGCAGGCCGAAGTGTCGGCGAGCTCCACGTCAACGCGCCATAACGCAATATCGGAGGGCCATCGGCCGAGGTTGGCGAGCAGGATGGGCATCGGTCGGAAGGAGAAAAAAGCAGTGTTATCCCAAAGCCGGAAGTATAAGGTCTTGCCGTGACAAAATTCTGGTATTGAGAATCATTTGCAATTAGCGTGATTTTTGGCCATCATGGGCGCCTTCGGAAAGCTTTGGACATTTCCCATGGAAACCATGACCCATGCTGGCGCCGATGCGTTGCAGCTATTGATGACGCGCCAGTCACACTGGCCGCTCACCGAGCCGGCGCCCGATGACGCGCAACTCAGGCAGATCTTCGATGCCGCCCTGCGCGCGCCCGATCACGGCGGTTTGCGCCCGTGGCGCTTTGTGCTGATCCGTGGCGACGCGCGTTTGAAACTCGGCGAAGTGCTGGTCGACCTCGCGTCTTCGCGCTCGCCCGGTGAACCGCGCTCGGCGCACGAACACCGCGGCGGGCGTGCGCTGGCGGCGCCTGTAGTGATTGCGCTGGTGGCATCGATCACGACGCGAACCAAGGTGCCCGAAGTCGAGCAGTTGCTGGCCGTCGGTGCTGCCGCCATGAACATGCTGAACGCCGTCCACGCGTTGGGCTTCGGCGGCTTCTGGGCAACCGGCGCCGACAGCTACGAACCCGGCATGCACCGCGCGCTCGGACTCGCTGATACGGATCGGCTGCTTGGCTTCCTGTTCGTCGGCACGCCACCTGAAGGCACGCGCGAAATCGCGCGCCCTTCCAGCGACGCCTACGTCACCGAGTGGTTCGAGGCGAGCGTGCAGAGCACGGACTGACTATGGCAAGCCCTGCTCTGACTGACATTTCGCGCGCGGACCGGACCCGTGATGTCCAGCCCGTGAAGCGCGTCGATCACGGTCCGCCGCCGCAGTTCATGCCATTGCGCATGAACGAAACCCTGTCGATGGAACCGCGCGTTCCGCAGAAAGGCGAAGTCTTCGTATTCCGTTTCCGAAGCCAATGGCAGCGCATCAGCGCGCACGATGCAGCAACGTGGCTCACGCAAGACGAGACGCGCCGCGCCGCGTTGCTGCCAAGTCCCGCATTGCGATACCGCTATATATCGAGCCGCGCAGTGCTTAGGCTGGCTGTCGCGCGCCTGTCCGGCTGCGAGCCGAGCGCGATCGATCTTCGGGACGATGCAAAAGGCCGTTTGCTCGCCCAGGCGACCGGAACCAATACGGTTCTGTGCGCGGATATAGGCTATGCGGGCGTATGGATCATGCTTGCCATCAGTGCAGCGCAGGTAGGGCTCGGGACATCGCTGCCATCGTTCGGATCGGGCTCGGACGCTCCTTTGTCCGATACCGCCAGCCCCCTGCCCTCCGGCCGACAGCGGGCGCGTGACAACAGCTTGCTGAGCGCGGCCGGTCATCGTTCGGCTACTGATAGTCCCGACAGCGCCGACGACCTCGCCGCAAACGGAGCATGGTACGTGTTCGACTTGCCCATGCCCGGACAACTTTGTGCGTCGATCTGCAGCTTGACGCCGATAAACACCATCCACGCGTTTGGATGGAGCAAGCGCAACGAAAACGGCCGATAACCTCCGTTCATCCGCACAGCATCCGCAGGTCCGCGTAATGACGGCCGAACTGGTCCAGACAAATAGTTGTTTTGCTAACTATCCTGTGCTTTAATGCCTCCATGTTCGATCACTGCCTCTACTTCAACTCCGCTGCACTTGCGCGCCTCGTGGAACGCGAGTGGACCGCCGTGTACGCTGAATTCGGCCTCACGCCGCCACAAGGATTCGTGCTTCGGGTTGTCCTCGCCACGCCCGGCTGCCTCAGCAGCCAGGTGGCGGACATTCTTGGAATAGCGAGGCCGACTGCCACGCGACTTATCGACAGCCTGTGCGAAAAACAACTGGTCGAGCGCAGTCAGGCGAAGACCGATGGCCGCGAGTGGACAGTCAGTGCGACCGCGGCAGGCCGTGCGCTCGACCGCCCGATCAACAACGCCAGCGCGCGAATTGCCAGAACCTTGCGCGGAAAGATCGGTCCGGAATTATTCGAATCCGCCGTCACATCGATGCACGAAGTGAGAAAAGCGCTGGCATGACCTTCGCCAATTTTTTGGTCGTCAATAGTTGTCTTGCTAACCATTAACAGGAAAAAAAATGAACCATGATTCGCACCGCATGGCTGGCATGAAGAGGATCCATTCATCGATAAAATGGCTTGGCGCCACCATTGCGATCATCGGCGTGGCGTTGTTGCTCGCTGGAATCAGGATGGCAGTGCCAAGCGCCCGCGTGAATACCGCGCGGTGCCTTGAAGCCTATGCGCATGACCAGAATCGCAGCGTTGAAGGACTGCTTCGTGACACTGCGTTGCATGCGTCGCTTATAGAGGCGACAACCCTTTGCTCACAGTAGAAACGAGCAAAGCGTTCATACCCGCAACCAGAAACCTGCTTAAGCACCCACCAGGAAATCGGCACGATTCTTATCGGCGATCCAGTGTGGCGCGCGTCCTCGCCCTGACCATGTGGCGCCAGTCGTTGTGTCGCGGTATTTAGGGGCGGTGACGGTTGCAGCGGGCGCCTTTGCCAGAACGCTGTGTCCCATCAACTCGGACAGCGAAATCTTGTATTCGCCCATTTTCGCGACTATCTCCGCGAGAACGATTTCAGCCTGACGTTGCCGCGCTACTTCCAATTGATCCTGCAGCGCTTCGCGCTGCGCAAGCAGTTCTTTGAGGGTGGGCATTTCACTTTGCATTATAAAAATTGTTGTTCAAAAGCACTTTGATGTTCTCGGGCGCAGCACCGGATATGCCAGTGCGAAACCATGTCGAGGATTGCAGGACTGTTCCGCTGCG
This sequence comes from Caballeronia sp. M23-90, assembly GCF_053574605.1. Taxonomy (NCBI): domain Bacteria; kingdom Pseudomonadati; phylum Pseudomonadota; class Betaproteobacteria; order Burkholderiales; family Burkholderiaceae; genus Caballeronia; species Caballeronia sp. M23-90. The sequence goes on from NZ_JBSIPA010000016.1 coordinate 32,844, forward strand.
ATATTTCAATGCGACCCGGTTAAAACCGGAAGGTCAGCTTTGACCCGAGTATTCCCGCCCCAATTTGGCAGCAAACTCTTGATCAGGCGCGTGCCAGGAAATGCCGGCAGAGGAAGAAGTCTGGGAAGCCGCGGGACGGCTTTGCGCCTCTTCGTTGCAGCGGGGTCAAGTGTACGCGTTTTAGTCGGCGGCGCGCGGGATGGCGTCGCATTGACGCTATTAAAGCATAAGAACCGCCTTCGTGATAATCCCCTTTTGTTGTCGCGACGCTGAAAGGTTTCGATAAAGCCCCGAGACTAAGGACTTATTTCAATGTTTTGGATAATCAATGTTCACCGTCGCACTTAGAGATTTGCCAGCTTTTCGATAATCAAATCAAGCAAAGCCCGCAATCTTGCGAGACGGCGCAGGTCGCGGTGATAGCCAAACCATAAGTCGCGTCCGGGCGGCGCTTCACCCAGGTCGATCCGCTGAATGCCCGGCGTGGTGTCGCCGAGCGGACATGGCAGGACGGCAAGCCCCGCGCCCTGCGCGCACATCTTCGCCTGCGCGTCGCGATTATTGCTGCCGAACGCCAAGTGAGCATGCGGCAATATGCGTCGTATCCAGTTGACGTCGGGCAGCGTACCGAACGCGCTGTCCATGGTGACAAGTCCGCAGCCCTTACCGTCGCCGGCGCGGGGCGGGAGTGCATCGGCGGGACCGTAGAGCGCGTAGTCCATGTGCATGAATTTTCGCTGGATGACGTCTGCCTCTTCGAACGGCGTGATACGGAATAACAGGTCGGCATCGCGTCGCGCAAGACTCAAGCGGCGGGAATCCGTGACGAGTTCAATGCTGACCCTCGGATGCGCCCGCAGGAACTCGGCGAACACCGGCGTCAGGACGTGAACGCCGAACCAGTCCGACGACGATACCCGCAACACGCCTGTGAGATGCGTCTCCTTGCCGGCAAGCGAGCGCTCGAACGCGAGCGCGTCCTCCTCCATTCGCTCCGCGTGCGCGAGCACGGCAGAGCCTTCGTCGGTGAGGATGAAACCGTCGGCAGTGCGCTGGAACAAGGTTTGTCCGATCGCTTCCTCGAGCGCGCGAAGCCGCCGTCCCATGGTCGGCTGTGTCTGCCCCGACTGCCTTGCCGCCGCGCTGAGCGTGCCGGTGCGCGCAATCGCGAGGAAGATCCGTACGTCGCTCCAGTCCATTCTTCCTCATGCAAAAATGTTTAGCCGACGTGCAGTAACGTCGATTGCCGTACTTTCCCGCATGGACGAACATGAATCAAGCAAATTCATTCGCCTCGGAGAGAAACATCATGGACATGCAAGTTCTGGTTCTGCAGCGCTATAACGGACCGCTCGAACGCACGGTGCTTCCCCAGCCCGTCCCGCAAGCGGGTGAAGTGCTGGTGCGCATCAAGGCCGCGGGGCTCAACCCGCTCGATACGAAGATCCGTGCCGGCAGCGCCGCTCACGCGAAGCACCCGCTGCCGCTTGTCCTGGGTATCGATATGGCTGGTGTAATCGAAGCTGTCGGCGCAGGCGTGTCGCAGTTCAAGCCCGGCGATGAAGTTTATGGAATGACCGGCGGTGTCGCGGGAATCCAGGGCTCGCTCGCCCAGTTCGCCGCCGTTGACGCGCGGCTGATTGCGCTGAAACCAGCGAATCTGTCTATGAAACAAGCAGCCGCACTGCCGCTAAGCTTCATCACGTCGTATCAGGGAATCGTCGACAGAGCGCGTGTGCAAGCCGGTCAAACCGTGCTGGTGCAAGGCGGCGCTGGCGGCGTCGGGCACGTTTCGGTTCAGCTTGCGCGGGCGTTGGGCGCTCAGGTTTTCGCCACGGTCAGCGAGGCGGACGTGGCGCTGATGCAACAGCATGGGGCGACGGGCATCGATTATCGGACTTTTTCCGTCGAGCAGTACGTGAAAGCGCACACGAACGCAGAGGGATTCGACGTGGTCGCGGATACCGTCGGCGGCGCCACGCTCGATGCGTCGTTTGCAGCGGTCAAGCAATTCGGGCACGTGGTCAGCGCGCTCGGCTGGCGCACGCATTCGCTCGCCCCGCTGTCGTTTCGCGAGGCGACCTATTCCGGCGTATTCACGCTTGCACCGCTTCTGACGGGCAAGCACCGCGAACATCATGGCGAGATCCTCGAGGTCGCGACCGCACTTGCTGAAGAAGGAAAGCTCGTCCCGAAGCTGGATCCGCGCACCTTCGACCTGGACAGCACCGAACTCGCCTACCAGTCCATGACCGACGGCACCGCCAACGGAAAACTCGTGGTCGATATCCGCTGACGTTCAACGCGCCGCCAGCACCACCACCGGCCGCGCGAACCGCTTCGCGCCGACCACGCAAAGCACGACGGCCGTGGCGACGGCGACCATCGACCAGCCAACCGGTTCGTGAAGCAGGGTCGCCGCGAGCACCAGCCCGAAAAAGGGCTGAAGCAACTGCAATTGCCCGACAGCGGCAATGCCGCCCTGAGCCAGTCCGCGATACCAGAACACGAAGCCGATCAGCATGCTGAACAGGGATACGTAGGCGAGTCCCATCCATGCCGGTTCGCCGATCCCGTCCCATGAGGCCGGCAAGGTCGCAAGCGCCGCCGGAACCATGACGGGCAGGGACATCACCAGCGCCCACGAGATCACCTGCCAGCCGCCGAGCTTGCGCGAGAGCCGCGCGCCTTCCGCATAACCCAGACCGCAGACGATCACCGCGCCGATCATCAATACATCGCCGATAGAAGCTGCGCCGCCGCCCTGCAGCAGCGCAAATCCTGCGACGAGTACCGCGCCAAGCCCGGAAAAAAGCCAGAACGCGGGACGTGGACGCTCACCGCCGCGCAGCACGCCGAAGATCGCGGTCGTGAGCGGCAACACCGCCACGAAAACCACCGAATGCCCCGCCGTGATGTGCTTGAGCGCGAGCGCCGTCAGCAACGGAAAGCCGATGACCACGCCGAACGCGACCACGGCAAGCGGTATCAGGTCGCTGCGTTCGGGGCGTTTTTCACGGAACACCAGCAATAGCACGAGGCCGAGCGCACCCGCAATGCACGCACGCGCCACGGTCAGGAAGACCGGGTCGAAACTCGCGACCGCAAGACGCGTAGCGGGAAGCGATCCGCTGAAAATCAGCATCCCGAGAAAACCGTTCATCCACCCGCTCGCTGCCTTGTCTGTCTCGCTCATTCTCTTACCTCTGGATTCAAGCTCGAAGTATCGGTTGGGGATGCATGGCTTTTCCAGAGACAGTGCGCTACAGTTCTGCAAAACTGTCTTGGTCGGAAACCAGTACACATGGAAGACACAATCCAGGCCGAAAGCGGAACGCTCGTTGAGCGCGTGATGCAGGCCGTCCAGCAGCGAATCTCGAATCGCACACTTTCGGCAGGCGCCCGGGTGCCGTCCATTCGCGGCCTGGCAGAGACGCTGCAGGTATCCAAATCCACTGTGGTCGAGGCGTATGACCGGCTCGCGGCCGAGGGCGTGATCCAGTCGCGGCGCGGATCGGGCTTTTACGTCACCGGCCACTTGCCGCCGCTTTCACTGGCCGAACTCGGTCCACTGCTGGACCGGGCGGTCGATCCGTTCTGGGTATCGCGCCAGTCGCTCGATGCCGCCGACGACACCCTGAAAGCCGGCTGCGGCTGGCTGCCCGGGTCGTGGCA